>SKLG01000014.1 GCA_007123335.1 Anaerolineae bacterium
ATGTCCACGTTCAGGGATTGCGCGTGAGCGATCAGGACTAGCGTAATCCATGATGGGAAGAACAGGGAGCAGGATACAGGAGTAGTCCATTGGCCGGTGAACCTGGTTCGCGAGACATAACACATCAAGATTCGATGACTACCACTGAGCCGCACCAAGACGAGCCTAGGGCGGCCGAAGGGAACAAGCCCGGCGCCTCTATCGCCATGTGCGATGTCGATGCCAGGGTGCTGCTCCGGGTGCTGCGGGCAGCGAACGCCTGGCTGAACGCCCACGTGGCAGAGGTCAATGCGCTGAACGTGTTCCCCGTGCCCGATGGCGACACCGGCACCAACATGTCGCTGACGATGCGCGCCGCGCTGCAAGAGGCAGAGGAAAATGGCGACAACTCGGTCTCTGAGCTGGCCCGGCTCGTCTCACGCGGGGCGCTCATGGGGGCGCGGGGCAACTCGGGGGTCATTCTCTCCCAGATCTTGCGCGGCTTTGCCCGCGCGCTGGATGATTTGGAGACCTTTGACGCCATCGTGCTGGCGCAAGCGCTGCGCGCCGGTTCTGACACGGCGTACAAGGGGGTGATCAAGCCGGTAGAGGGCACGATGCTCACCGTCATCCGCGAGGCCGCCGAGGCGGCAGAGGTTGCGGCGTCGGCGGGGGGCAACCTGTTGCAGGTGTTGGAGGCGGCCCTCGAAGAGGCGCAGGCCTCGCTACAACGCACCCCCTCGCTCCTTCCGGTGCTGGCCGAGGCTGGGGTGGTAGATGCCGGCGGCAAAGGGCTCCACCTCTTGCTGGAGGGGGTGTGGCGTTACCTCCACGGTCAGCCGACCGCAGAGCCTGAGGCTGAGGTCGAGGTGATTCATCACGCCCATGCACCCGAGGACGAGGAGTATAATTACGACACCCAGTTTGTCATCCTTCATCCCGATCTGGATGTAGAGGCGTTGCGCCAGGAAATCTCGACCATGGGAGATTCGGTGCTGGTGGTGGGCGACAGCGATGCCGTCAAGGTGCACATTCACTCCGATTGGCCGGGGCGCATCCTGGACTATGGCGCGAACCACGGCCAGCTCACCGAGATCGTGGTCGAGAATATGCAGTTACAGTATGAGGCGTTCAAGGCCGGGCAGCAGCAGGATGCTGAGCGACGGGCTGCACAGCCTTCCACGTCGGGTCCGGCGCCGGCAGGGTTGGCGGCGCTGCCCACGTCGGCGGCTGCGCGCGGCCTGTGCAATATCGGCGTGATCGTCGTCGCCTCGGGCGAGGGGATGCGCAGCGTATTCGAGAGCCTGGGCGCTGATGCCGTCGTGCCCGGTGGGCAGACGATGAATCCCAGCACCCATGATCTGCTGCAGGCCGTCGAGAGTGTCTCTTGTGAGCAGGTCATCATCCTGCCCAATAACGCCAACATTGTGTTGGCGGCGCAGCAGACGGCGGTGATGGCGTCTCGCAAGGTGGCTGTGGTGCCCACCAAGACGATGCCGCAAGGCGTCGCGGCCCTCCTCGCCTTTAACTACCAGAGCGATCTGGAGAGTAACGTCAAGACTATGAGCGATGCCAGCCGGACCGTCAGAACCGCCGAGATCACCCGCGCCGTGCGTTCGGTGCAGGTAAATGGGCTGTCGGTGGCCGAAGGGCAGGTGATCGGCCTGTTGGACGGCACGCTGGCCACCGTGGGCGCCGAGATGGATGGGGTGGCCTTGAGCCTGCTGGAAGGCCTAGATATTGAGGAGTACGAGATCGTCACCGTGTACTATGGTGAGGACACCGATAAGGCCGCGGCGGAGGCTCTGGCGGAGCGCATCGGGCAGGCGTTTCCCGATGTCGAGGTCGAGGTCATTGAGGGTGGGCAGGCTCATTATCCTTATATTTTGGGGATCGAATAGGAGCGGGTCAGAGACCCGCGCCCCTGGGGATGGAATGAGGGCGGGTCAGAGACCCGCGCCCCTGAGCAATGTGGGCGCGACATGTGCGGAAGGTGAGACGGACGATGAGTGCAGTCAAGATCGTTACCGATAGCTCGGCGGAGCTCTCGACAGAGGTGGTGGAGGAACTGGGGATCACCGTCGTCCCGTGGCGGCTCCAACTGGGCACCGAGACCCATCAGGACGCCCCTGGCTATCGCTCCACCGAGTTCTATCGCGAGACGATTCGCAACAAGGTGTTGCCGGTGCCATTGCCGCCGGACGTGCGGCATATGAGCCAGGTGTATGATCGGTTGTGCCGCCAGACCGACGATATCGTCTCTGTGCATTGTTCTGCCCACTTTGCCAAGATCGTGCAGTCGGCCAGGCAAGCCCAGGGGCGCATGCTCGGACGCTGTCGTATCCAGGTCATCGATTCGCAGTATATCTCGCGGGCGTTGGGTGTCCTGGTAGAGGTCGCCGCTCGTGCCGCCCAGGCGGGCATGTCTGGCGGCGAGATCGTGCGCCTGGTCAATGGGACGATCCCCGCGGTGTATCTGGCGTTTCATGTGGAAAAGATGGATTACATCAGCCGCGCGGGCCTGGCGCCTAATGAGCGCACGGCGACAACAGGCCTCTCCCGGGTGTTGCTGATGATCGAGGATGGGCAGATCGTTCCCTTTCACCGCTCTCGCAGCCGGGGCACGCCGGTGGATCGGTTGATCGAGTTCATCGCCGAGTTTCAACGTCTGGAATCGCTGTACATTCTGCACTCGGGGTTGAATTCGGGATATCGGGACATCGCCAAACGTCTGCGCGAGGAAATGCCCGACCAGCACTTTGCAGAACATATCTATGGCCCCCTGTTTTTCAACTATGTAGGGCCTACAGCGCTTGGCCTGGTAGCATTTGAAGGCACTTTATGAACGGTAAAGCTGGAGCCATGTCATCGGCATACGATAAACTACGACGGATTTTGGTATTGGAGAAGCGGCAGGATTGCCGCGATCGCGCGGTATTTGGGGGGATGGAGCGGTTTCTCAGCTATTGGGAAAAGGAGGCCAGGCAGGAGCTGGAAAGCGGCTCTGTTGCGGAGGGTCAGCATCGCCTCTCGGTAAATGAGATCATGGCCATGTTGGGGAAATACGAAAGCCTCGCTCAGGAGGAACGAGAGCGCGCTGTGGCCTATGTGCTGGGGGTGCTCCTGGAGGAGGCTGAGGCTGATGTGGGGAGGAAGAGCGGGTCGGAGACCCGCGCCCCGGGTGATGTGAGGAGGAAGAGCGGGTCGGAGACCCGCGCCCCGGATGATACGACGAAAGAGGCACCGCCAACTCGCGCCCCGGATGATGTGGGGCAAGAGACGCCGCCAGGCGGGGGGCAGGATGCAGGCGATCGAGCCTCAGCACCCGTGGCGAGGCCCGCAGAGGATGTTGAAGTGGAGTATGGTGGCGAGGAGGATCAGGCGCAAGCGGTAGAGCAGCAAGAGGCGCCGGCCAAGAAGGCGCCGCGTCGCCGGAAGCGGACGCCCAGGACCGCCTCGCCGCCCCAGGCCGGTGAGACGTTGGCCTCCTCAGTGGGCACCCTCAAGGGTGTCGGCGAGGTCAACCAGAAACGGCTGGCGCGGCTGGGCATCGAGACGATCCGCGACCTCCTCTACCATCTGCCGAGGCGCTATGACGATTTCTCGGCCCTCAAGCAGATCCGGCAGCTCGAATATGGCGAGGAGGTGACCGTCGTCGGCGCCGTCCGCGAGTCCAAATCCTTCCGCACCTCAAGCGGCAGACAGGTCACGCGCATTGTATTGAGCGACGGCACCGGCGCCATCGAGGTGTCGTGGTTCAACCAGCCCTTTTTGGAGAAAAAGCTGCGCCCCGGCCGCGAGATCGTCATCAGCGGCAAGGTGGACGAATACCTGGGACGGCTGGTCTTTACCTCGCCCGAGTGGGAGCCCTTGCAGCGCCAGTTGCTGCACACCGGCCGCCTGGTGCCGGTGTATGCCCTGACCGAGGGGATGCGTCAACGCTGGTTGCGGCGACTGATGGCACGTACCTTGGGCGTGTGGGCGCCGCGCATCACCGATCCCCTTCCGGAGTCGGTGCTACGTTCGGCCAAGCTCATGGAGCTGGGTATGGCGCTGAGGCGGGTGCACTTTCCCACCAGCCATGACGTTCTGCGCCGCGCGCGGCAGCGCCTCGCCTTTGACGAGTTCTTTTTGCTACAACTGGGCATCCTGTCTCATCGCCGCGCCTGGCACAGCCAGCGGGGCCGCGCGCTAGAGATCCCTCATGAGGCCATCGAGCAGATGATCGCCGGCCTGCCCTACGCCCTCACCGGCGCTCAGCGGCGGGCGCTGGACGAAATGCTCACCGACATGGCCAAGCCGGAGCCGATGAGCCGGCTCTTGCAGGGCGACGTCGGCTCGGGCAAGACGGTGGTGGCCGTCCTGGCCGCCCTGGCCGCCATCCGCAATGGGTTGCAGGTGGCCATCATGGCGCCCACGGCGATCCTCGCCGAGCAGCATTATCGGACGGTGTCCGATCTGCTGAGCGGTTGCGCCGATGTGCGCTGCGCCCTGCTGGTGGGCAGCATGTCCGACGCCGAAAAGGCCCAGGTGCAGAGCGATCTCCGCGCCGGGCGCATTCATCTCGTGGTGGGCACCCATGCCCTCATCCAGGACCTGGTCGATTTTCACCGGCTGGGGCTGGTGGTGGTGGATGAACAGCATCGCTTTGGCGTGGAGCAGCGCGCTCGGCTGCGGGGCAAGGGCGGCGAGGACCAGGGGCTCGCTCGCCCCCATCTCCTCACCATGAGCGCCACACCCATCCCACGAACCCTGGCGCTCACCGTGTATGGCGACCTGGATGTGTCGGTGTTGGACGAGCTGCCGCCGGGGCGTCAGCCGGTTCTGACGGCGGTGCGCGACCACCACAGCCGCGAGCGCATCTATGCCTTTATCCACGCCCAGATCAACGAGGGGCGGCAGGCCTTTGTCATCTGCCCGCTGGTAGAAGAGTCGGAGATTATCGAGGCCAAGTCGGCGGTGCAAGAGTTCGAGCGCCTGCAAAAAGAGGTGTTCGTCCATCGTCAACTGGGCTTGCTCCACGGGCGCATGGGCGAGGAGGAGAAGGAACAGGCGATGGCGGCGTTCAAGCGCGGCGAGATCGATATCCTGGTCTCGACGGCGGTGGTGGAGGTGGGGGTGGATATCCCCAACGCCTCAGTGATGCTCATCGAGGGCGCCGATCGCTTTGGGTTGGCCCAACTGCACCAGTTCCGCGGGCGCGTGGGCCGTGGGCCGCACAAATCCTACTGCATCCTGCTGGCTGATGATCCCTCGCCGACGAGCCTCGAACGGCTGCGCATCATGGAGCAGACCAACGACGGTTTCGTGCTGGCCGAGAAGGACCTGGAGCTGCGCGGCGCCGGCGATCTGCTGGGCGCCAGGCAGCACGGCCTGCCCGATCTCAAGGTGGCCAGCCTGGGCGACACCGCGACCCTTGAACTGGCCCGCAGCGAGGCTCTGGCGCTCTTTGAAGCCGACCCTGAGCTGAGCAGGCCAGAGCACCGACTTTTGGGGATGGCCGTCCGCCGATTCTGGAACCTCCCCGATCTCTCATAACCACGGAGGCGCACGTTGACCATTGCAGTGTATCCGGGGACGTTTGACCCCATTCACTACGGGCACCTTGACATCATCCAGCGGGCGACAGTTATGTTTGACACATTGATTGTGGCCGTCTATGATCGTCCGCAGAAGAACGTGTTCTTTCCGGTGGAGGAACGCACCGCCATGGTACGCGAGGCGGTGCGGGATATGCCCGGCGTGCGGGCCGCTTCCTACACCGGGCTTACGGTGGATTTTGTGCGCAGCCAGGGATCGACGGTCATTGTGCGCGGCTTG
>SKLG01000203.1 GCA_007123335.1 Anaerolineae bacterium
AGACTGTGGAGGAAAAAGGATCATGAGACCGGTCCTAAGCCACTGCTGGGACCTTGGCCCCAAAGAAGCCATCGTCCTGCAACGTCAACTGTGCGAACGCATCGTCATCCAAGATGGCCCAGACGAGATCGAATGCGTGGCCGGTGTTGACGTTGGCATCAAGCGCGATCATGCCCGGGCTGCAGTGGTCATTCTATCCTTCCCCAAGCTCCAAGAGATAGAGCACGTCATCGCCGAGCGCCCTATCGAGTTCCCCTATGTGCCAGGGCTGCTCTCCTTTCGCGAGGCGCCGGTCATTCTCGATGCCCTGGCCAAGCTCAACCACGTCCCTGATGTCATTCTATTCGACGGCCAGGGTTACGCTCACCCTCGTAGGATGGGCATCGCCACCCATATAGGCATCCTTTTGGACCATCCGACACTGGGTTGCGCCAAGTCGCGCCTCACCGGTTCCTATCAGGAGCCGGGCAATGAAAGAGGCCGCTATAGCCTACTATATGATACGGCCGATGACGGCTCCATCACCGTCATTGGCGCCGTGGTCCGCACCCGCACCAATGTCAAGCCAGTTTACGTGTCTATCGGCCACAAGACACGTCTTGATAAAGTGATAGATATTGTCTTGGCCTGTGGTCGGGGCCTCAAACTGCCAGAGCCGCTTCGCATGGCACACCGCCTGGCATCCGGCAGTAGTTAGGGAGACGGACAATCCCATGTTGTCGAAACAATGGCTCATCCTGGTTCTGACGCTGCTCGTGAGTGTCCTCCTGATCGGCTCTGCATCCGCTATCGATTCAACGGGATCGAGTACGGCAACCCTCAGCGATGTAGATGCCGCATCACCCTTGGCAATGTCGGCGACGCTTTGCGGTCGTGTGGTGGATTTGGCCACGGGCCAGCCCGTGGTAGGAGCGTGGATCACCGTTAGACAGCAGAGCGTCTATAGCGATGATCACACTGGGGCTGGCGCAGGCAGCTTTTGTCTCGCAGTGCCACCCGGGCGGCAGCGCATCGAGGTGGAGGCAGAAGGCTATATCGGCATGGTGCACACCGGCCAAAAGCTGGCCGCCGGAGAGTACGCCGAGGTCCTTCTGGAGATGATCGCCAGTGACCCTAGCCCCGATCAAGCCGCCGCTCTGGACGAGGCCATCTTGTTCCAGCCTCGCATCGAACAAGAGCTGACACCGTCGGATATCGAGCGAGGCTATGCCCTCTCTGCTGTCATCGAGGTGCCAGAGACCATCCGCGTGCTAATGCCCGACGGCGAGGTCGTGGTGATGGACATGGACGAGTATCTCAAGGGTGTGGTGCCCAGCGAGATGCCGGCCTCATGGCACCCCGATGCTTTGCGCGCGCAGGCCATAGCCGCCCGCAGCTATGCCAGCGTCTCGCGCAGACACGCCCATCAGGGCGCGGATGTCTGTACAACCACCCATTGCCAAGCGTGGAAACCGGTGCAGTATGCCAGCACCAACCGCGCTGTGGAAGAGACAAGCGGCATCGTAGGCCGTGACAGCCGCGGGCATATCATCTCGGCCTTTTATTTTGCCCAAAGCGACGGCTATACACGCAATAGTGAGGATGTATGGTCCGCTCGCCTCGATTACTGCCGCAGTGTCAGTTCTCCCTGCGGTTATGACTTTATGCGGGGGCATGGCGTGGGCCTGGCCCAAGTCGGAACCGGGGTGATGGCCCGCCAAGGCTATTCCTACGAGGCCATCCTCAAGCACTATTATACCGGCATCTCGGTGTCCGCTGCTCCAAGCGTTGAGCCTCAAGGACAGATTGTCCATGCTGGCGTCACGCCCGCGGCCGGGGATGAGAACACGCTCTATACCTTCAACCTCGTGTATCGTCCCAGAAGTGATGCGGATGCTCTAACCAGCGTCGCTGTGGCCAATGTGGTCATCAATGGCCAGGCTCGTGCCCTTGATCGTGTATGGGATGAAGAGAATGAAGCTGAGGGCAACATTGTCTATCGCCTATCCACGCTTCTGCCCCCCGGTGAGCACACCTACCGCTTTTTCGTCGAAGAAACCCAGGGGATGATCTCGCGATGGCCGGCTAGCGGTGTCACTGCTGGTCCTCTGGTTCACCACGCTCCACATCCACCGTCGCCTCCGTCCGAACCGACACCGACAACCAGGGTACACAGCATATCGCTGGGCACCGAGAGCGACTGGTTAGCCGGCACATTCGAGGGAACCCGAGTTACGTCCTTATCCGACGGCAGCCTGACGCTGATTCATGGCCATAGCGAAGGACGCTACACCTCGGCGGTGTTGACCGCACCCCATCCCTTTATCGCGATAGGAGCAACCTGGCTAGCCGCTATGGTCAATACGGACGTTGGGCTCGACGGCGCGCTAGGTATCGAGGTGCGTCTCTCGAAAGACGGCGTCACCTGGGGACCATGGCAGGAGCTACCCCTCTGTGAGGACGGCACCGCCCGCCCAGAGATCCATGCCTCCGAGCTGATCGTCGCAGTTGGTCAGAAGCTTCAGGTGCGCATCACCATGCGGAGGACGGGCACGTCGCCATCGGCGCCCGCGCCAATACTCAAAGACTTGCGCTTGGTATGCATCGATACGACTGAAGGCCCGTCAATCCCCCAGGTCACCCAGGCGCCACTCCGTCCACGCGTCATCAGCCGCAGTGAGTGGGGCGCCGATGAGAGTCTGATGACCTGGGCGCCGGTCTACCGACCGCTGCGGGCAATAGTGCTGCATCACACGGTCTTTGGTGATGAGAGTATTGCTCCCGCAGCAGCCGTGCGCGCGATTTACTATCACCACGCCGTGGTGCGCGAGTGGGGCGATATCGGCTACAACTTTTTGGTGGATCGGCAGGGCAACATCTATGAGGGGCGCGCCGGAGGCCCGGGCGTGGTCGGAGGCCATGCGCTCCAATACAACCATGGCAGCATCGGCATCTCGCTCATTGGCAACTATCATGAGGAGCACGTTCCCCAGGCCATGCGCGAGGGATTGGTGCGCTTTTTGGCCTGGCAGAGCGTCGATCACTTTTTGGACCCGCTGGGAGAAGGGTATTTTATCGACAAACGACTGCCCACCATCTTTGGGCATCGCGACGGCGCCAACACCCTTTGTCCTGGCGAACACGCGTACGCTCTGTTGCCGTTGATTCGGCAGGAGATACGGCAAGGAATGAACCAGGTGCCTCCGCGGGCCATGCTCTCTTGGCCGGTCAGTGGACAGCACCTCCGCGCTGTCGCTGATCTGCAGGTGCGCGCCAGCGTCAACACCAGCGAGGTACGCTTTTATGTCAATGACCAACTGCGCGCCATTGACACCAACGCTCCCTTTACCTGGAAGTGGAACACCATTGATGAGGCAGAAACGATACACACTCTACGGGTGGTGGCTCATAACCAGGCGGGCACATCCGAGGGCGACGCGAACAATATCCAGGTGGTAGTGGATAATACCCCACCCCAGGGATCGGCCCAAGCGCCCACATGGATAAGCTCACGGGAGATCTCGGTCACCATCGAGAACGCTGCGCGGCGATCAGATCGCCACACAGCGCCCGCGACAGCCGTGCAGTTCAGTAACGATTGGGTGTGGCATGCCGAGGACCTCTCCTACACTCCTGGCAGCGGGATCGCTGTTGAGGATGAAACCGCACTCAGCGAAAGACCTTGGCTGGGGCGCGGCGGCATCGATATTCCTGGCGCCTGGTACGGCCCCTACACCTGCGCGCTGCCTACTTATACTGTGTATAATGTCTACTTTCGACTCAAGACGCCCCATAATGGCGAGGACATGGGGCTGGCAACGCTCGATGTGGTGGACCATCAAGGCAGTGGAGGCGCCATGCGTCTCTATGATCAGCGGGCGCTGTCGGCCAACGACCTGAGCCGCGCCAACACCTATGAGGAGATAGGCCTGGCTTTGGATTATCGCACCGCCTCGCCCACCTGTGAGGCCGGCCATGGCATCGAGTTTCGCACCTGGTTCAGCGGCGCCGGCGACCTCTACCTCGACCGAGTAGCCGTATTCGCCGCCGCACGGCCGCTGGCAGAGGGGACCACGTCGGCGGTGTCGTGGACCTTGCGCGATGAGGACGGCCCACAACGACTCTTGGTGCGCCTGCTCGACCAGGCGGGCAACGCCGCAGAGCACGAGCTGACCGTTGGGCTCGATCGCGCCGCGCCACATTGGTTCCACTATGGTGTGGGCAGCGTGTGGGTGCAGGATCGACATGCCGGACTGGATCCTCAAAGCGCCGAGTGGTCAGCATCTCACGATGGCGGCGCCACATGGGACGATTGGCAACCGCTGACGCTGGCCATCCCACCGGGAACGACTCAGGCCATTCCGCTGAATGCGGGCGACAAGAGCGGCACCCATGTGCGTTTCCGCCTTGCCGACATGTTGGGCCAGCAGAGCGAAAGCGACGCGATCCCGCTGAGGGCGGCTCCGACACCCACGGCAACCCCGCGTCCGGATCAGAATGAAGCGCCGGTGTTATTGCCCCTCATCCTCAGCGTCACGCCGTGATAAATGCCGAGCAGGCGCTCGGCGTTCCCGGAAGCACCATCTGGGAGCGCCGAGCGTGCGTTGTATCCAACGCCGCTCGGCTGCATGGCGGGGCTATGGCGTCGGGATCCGCAGTGTCTGGCCGGGATGGATCAGCTCCGGGCTGGCAAGGATGTCCCTATTGGCCTGCCACAGCGCCTCCCAGCTCACCCCCTGGCTGCGAGCAATGCTAAAAAGTGTGTCGCCAGGTTGAACAGTATAAGTCTTGCCAACGCCAAGCACTCCATCGGTCACACCTTGGACAGGGACATCACCCGGCCTGGTGGGGGTGATCACCGGCGGAAAAAGCGTCTTTTGCAGATCGGTCAGTGTGGGCATCTTGGTCGCCGACGGGGCCTCCGCAGCAGCTTCAGAGGCTAGAGGCGTATCAGCATCAGGGACCAATGTAGGCACAACACTGGACGTCAGCGGCTGGCCAAGACGTGCGACCACTCCCTGCCCTGCCTCCAGTTGAAGCTCTTGCTCGCCCATGGAGACGGTGACAACGCCCTCGTGCACGGCAACGCGGATGCGCTCCTTGTCGATCACCTGGCACTCAAAGAGGGTCCCCCGCGCCTCTACGGTAGCCACTCGCGTCTCGATGACAAAGCGGCTGCCCTGGAACAGCATGTGCCGAATGCGGGTCGTCACCTGGCCCTCCTCCAGCGCCAAGAACACAACCAGGCCATGAGACAGCGACGGGCCCGTCGCCCGCGTCTCGTGGAGTTCCAAGATGGCGACGCGGGTATTGTGGCCCAGCTCTACCACTTCTCCACCGCTGAAGGTAAGGCGCGCGCGTCCCTCGGCGCCGGTGCGCACCTCATCGCCACGTTGCATCAGGGCCGAGGCGCCAGTACGCAGCGGGGGATCGACGCCTGCATCAGCGCGCGAGACCACTGCCTCACCACCGACTACCACGATCCTGGCCGTCGTGGGCAACGTCATGTGGCGGGCGCGCAACCATTGCACGGCGGCAAGGAGGGCCAATGCCGCCAGCACGGCCAGGACTACAGAGACACGACGTTTATTCGACGAATCAGAATACAAAGAGCCCCCAGAGTTTCAATGCTGATCGCAACAATGCTACCAACCTGTGCCCACGAATCTATCCACCAGCGTTTCTACCTGTCGGAGGTAGGGCTCGGTGACGTCAAACCAGTGGATCTTGGGGTCCGA
>SKLG01000060.1 GCA_007123335.1 Anaerolineae bacterium
ATCTGGTGGGTCGGCTGGGAGCAGATCCGCGCCGCGCTGAGCCTGGCCGATCCACGGCTTTTGCTGCTGCTGTGCCTGCTTCAGGTCGTGACGCTGCTGCTGTGTGCGGGGCAGATCTGGTACGTGCTGCGCTGCGCCGGCGTCGTGCTGCCCTTCTCGCGGGTCCTGGCCATCTATATGGCCGGCAATTTTATCGAGAATGTGACGCCTTCGCTCAAGTTTGGCGGTGAAGCCGTCAAGATCTATTTGCTCAAGCAGGAGAGCGCCGTCGAGTATCAACGGCTGACTGGGGCTTTTGTGACCCACAAGGTGCTCTCTATGATGCCCTTTGTGCTGTTCTTTACGATCTCGGCGCTCCTGATCAACGTGCAGCTCTCGATCCATCTGCTGCCGTATGCCCTCGGCGCGCTCCTGCTCTTGGGCGGCCTGGGGTGGTGGCTCCTGACCGGTCGGCGACGGACATCCCCCACCGCCCACGAATCGGCCAAGGGCATCGGCAAGGTCCTGCGGTTCGTCGCCCAGTCGCTGGCCTATGCGCGGAGGACCGTCAACGGCCGGCAGATGGCCCTCATGCTGTTGGTATCGACCGGCATCTGGCTACTCTATCCGGTCAAACTGATCCTCGTGGCCATGAGCCTGGGGCTGCGCGTGCCCCCGATGGCGCTGGCCGCCGCGCTCTACACCAGCTACCTCGTGAGCATGCTCCCGCTGGCGCCCGGCGGACTGGGCTCCTTTGAGGGCAGCATGGTCCTGCTGCTGGGCCGGCTGGCGGTGGCCCCACAGGCGGCCCTGGCCCTGGTCCTGCTGCTGCGCGTGGTGACCTACTGGTTCCCGCTGCTACCGACGGGCTGCTTTGCGGCCCATCTGCTATTGCAGCGAGTAAAGCCGGATGCCCGACGACTCGTGGCAGAGCCCGGTCACCAGCGCCCCTGATCGCGACAGACGAAACGCCCGGCGCCTTTTACCTACAGGCCAAAGCGCTCGCGCAGATGCACCGGCTGCCCGCTGGCCGCCGATTCGTAGCCGGCTTGCACCACAGCCAGGCTGCGGCGCTCGCTCTCGGCGGTCGTCGGCCCCACCGCCGCCCCGGCCACATAATCGGCAAAGGACTCCAGCTCTAGCGCATAGCTGGAGAGGGCCTGCTCGGGATAGGGGTGCCAGGCCACCGACTCCATGTCGTCGTCGTTGAGCAACAGGGCATAGCCCTCCTCGGCCCCCAGCACCGTGCCCTCTACGCCATGAAGGCGGAACCCGGCCAGCAGGCCTCTGAGGCGGGTTTCGGGGCTCTGCACGAGCCACACCTGCACACCGCTCTCCAGGGTAAAGAGGCCGCTCATGGTGCCCTCGACGTCTCGCCGGCGAAAGTTGGTCGCCTTGTGCTCGCCCATATAGACCGTCTCGACCTCGCCCAGCACGTAGCGCAGCTTGGCGACGGTGTGGATGCCGTTGAGCAACCAGACGCCGCTGCCGCCCTCCTCCGGCGTCGAGAGCCAGGAGCGCCGCCCCGGATAGCCATAGTCGGGGGCGTGAAAGCCGGTGGTCAGCGCGGCAAAGGTCAGCTCGCCCATGGGCTCTTGCGTCTGCACCATATGGCGCAGCGTGCGACACATGGGGGTATAGACGGCGTTCTCGGCCACGTAGAGGGCCACACCGGCCTCTTGCGTCGCATCGATCATCGCCGTCGCCTCATCGACGGTCATGGCGATGGGCTTTTCCACCAGCACATGCTTGCCCGCCGCTGCCGCCTGTAGCGTCACCGGATGGTGCAGGTTGTGGGGCAGGCAGATCGAGACCGCGTCCACCTCGGGATCGGCCAGGGCCTCGTCGACATCGGTGTAGGTCTTGTCAATGCCCAGCTCGGCCGCTTTTTCCCGCAGGAACGCCTCGTCGCGATCCACCAGACAGTCGACCACCACCTTATGCCCCAACTCTTGCGCGGCCTGGGTCTGTCGCGTCCCGGCCCAGCCTACGCCCAAGATCGCCATACGCAACATATCTCGCCCTCCCTTCTCACGCGCCACGCAGCGCCGACGCATCCACGCCCCGCTCCTCAGCCACCCGCAGCAGATCGCCCAGCTCCACCGGATTGAGTGGGATGCCGTCGCGCATATAGTCGTGGCGGGCCAACTGCTCCCTCTCGCCGGGGACATACACGCGCTCCACCCCCGGCGCCCGACGGCAGGCGTGAATCTCGCGGATCGCCTTGTCCACCCGCGCCTTGAATCGCTCCGGCTGCTCAAAGGCGCCGATGCGCAGGACCAGCACAAAGTGGCCGTCCTGGCCCGCCGTGGGGCCGCGCTCCATGTCGCCCAGCTCGGTGCCATAAGCCGCGCCGGAGAGCATGGAGGAGAGGATGCCCATCACCAGCGCCAGCCCCACGCCCTTGAAGGCGCCGATGGGCTGCAACAGTCCGTCGATGGCCGCCCCGGCGTCGGTGGTGGGCTGTCCGTCGCGGTCCAACGCCCAACCCTCGGGGAGAGAGCGGCCCTGCTGGTGATAGATGCGGATCTTGCCATGGGACGAGCCGGCAAAGGCCGCGTCGTAAATGATAGGCAGCTCGTCGCCGGCCGGGATGGCAAAGGAGACCGGGTTGATGCCCAGGATGCGCTCCGCGCCGCCCCAGGGCGCCATGGTGGGCAGGGCGTTGGTCGTGGCCATGCCGATCATGTCATGGGGCAGGGCCATGGCGCTATAGTAGGCCATAGCCCCGCAGTGGTTGCTACCGCGCACCGCCACGGCGGCGATACCCAGCTCCCCGGCGCGCTCGATGGCCCGCTCCATGGCGAAATGGGCGCCGATCTGGCCCATGCTGTTGCCGCCATCCACCACCAGACAGGCGCCGTCGTCGCTCACGACCTGGGGACGCCCTTGCGGATCGACGCCGCCGGTCAGCTTGTGCACATATTCGGGCACGCGCAAGACGCCGTGCGAATGCACCCCGCCCAGGTCGGCCTCCACCAGGGTATCGGCCAGCAGTCGGGCGTCGGGCGACATCATGCCGCACGAGGCGAAAATGCGCATACACAGATCGCGCAGGGCATCGGCATCCACGCGAGTGACAGTGTCCACGGACATCCTCCTATCCTCCAACAGCTTATGCCCCGACGTCGTGGCCGGTGAGCAACTCGATCACGATCTTGTACACCGTCGCCCGGTGGCGACGGTCCATATCGTGTTTCTCCAGCGGAAGGCGATCGCCGACAAAGCGCTCAAAGGGGATTTCGTCCACGATGGTCTCCTCAGCGAGCCCCATCGCCGTCGGCGAGCGAACCTCCTTCTCCACGGCCTTGCGCACCCGCAAGAGGTAATCGGCCCATCCCAGCATCCAGGCGCGTACCGTGTTCACCCCGCGCATCACCGGGCCGTGGCCGGGTACCAGGACGTCGATATCCAGCCCGCTCAGGCGGCGCAGGCTGTCCTCCAATTGTCGGCTGTCGCCGTCGCCGATGGCGGGGACGATGCCGGTGACCACGGTATCGCCGCCAAAGAGGAGGCGATCCTCCTCGATATAGGCGCACATGCTATCCTCGCTATGCCCCGGCGTGGGCAGCAGGCGCACCGTCTTGTTCCCCAGCCAGAGCGTGGTGCCCGGCGCCCCCTCGCCGCCGACGGTAACCGTGGGCCACAGCGTCCGCGCCCGCACGTCGTCCACCGAGGCCCCCTCGCGCTCCGCCCAGCCGGCGAGCTGTCGCTCGATCACCTGCGGCGTGTGGCAATGGGCGACGACCACCGGCGCCGGCTCCAGAGCCAGCAATGGCGCCCCGCCCAGGATGTGGTCGCCGTGGCCGTGGGTCAACACCACCAGCGAGGGCTGGCGACCGCGCTCTCGCAGCCAGTCGAGGGCGGCCTGGGTCTCGTCGGGGTAGCCGTTGGCATCGATGAGCAACGTATGGCGCCGGCCCAACACGATCCCCGACTTGCCCTCCACCCAGCGGTTATGGACAGCATAGACGTCGGGCGCCACCTCTTGGACGGTGATCGTCGCCATGATTCCCCCCATCTCCAAGTGCCGGGCACCTTCAGAGGTGCCCGGCACTTATTATACCCGCACCAACTTGCGCAGGCAGCGCGGCGCCACCGGCGGCTCCTGATAGCGCCCCCAAAAGCTGTGGGCCACCTCGCCGACATAGACATCGCCGTGGGAATCGGTGGCCAGGCCGTGGGGCGCATAGAACTGGTCCGCTTCCTGGTCGCCGGGACGCTCCGCGCCCACCCACGAGAGCAGGTTGCCCTCTAGATCGTGGATGCTCACCCGCGCGCCGAGGTTGGGATAGTCGGCGTTCACCGCCAGGCTCGGGGGAAGCTGCCCGATGTAGACGAGGTCGCCGTTGATGTGCAGGCCACAGGGGCGGTGCAGGTTGTTCCACTGAGTGATATAGCCGCCTTCGGCATCGAACACCTGCACGCGATGGTTCTCGCGGTCGGCCACATAGAGCCGCCCCTGAGCGTCGCTGCAGATGCTGTGCACCAGGTTAAATTCGCCAGGCTGGCAGCCATACTGCCCCCAGGAGGAGAGGCACTCGCCCTCGGCCGAATACTTGTGCACCCGCGCGTTGCCATAGCCATCGGCCACATAGAGGGCGCCATCGGTGCCCATCGCGACCTTGGTGGGGCGGTTAAAGGGCTCGCCGCTCTGATAGGGCGCCGGCTCGTTGGGCGCGCCCAGCGTCATCAACACCTGACCGTCGGGCGTGCAGACGCGCACCGTGTGGTCGCCGTCGTCGGCGCAATAGAGGACACCTTCGATGATGGTTAGCCCGTGGGCGCGGCTGAACAGCCCCTCGCCCCACGAGGTGAGCACCTCGCCATCGCGGTCCAGGACGATCATCGGATGCTCGCCGCGGTTAAAGACGTAGACGCGGTCCTGCGCGTCTACGGCGACGTCGGCCACCTCGTGCAGGCTCCAGCCCTCCGGCAGTTTCGCCCAATTCACGTCGATCTCGTAACGGTAATCGCCAGCCCCATAGACGTTGGCCATGGTCCCTGCTCCTTTGCTGCCTGTATCCAAGGTGAATCTGGGGCGATTGTAGCCCGGGGGGCGAGGGAAAGGCAAGCGCCGACACGCCGGGAACGCCGAGCGCCAGCTCGGCTGCAAACGGACTGGCCGAGCTGGCGCTCGGCGTTCCCAGGGGGGCGTATTTACGTCAGGGTCTTGGCCAGGGTGGCGATGGTTTCCTGCAGGCTGGGCGGGGGCGTGGGGTCCTCCGGTGTGCGCTCGGATAGCTCGGTCTCGGCCACCAGGCGATAGACCTCGGCGGCGCCCTGGAGGATGTCGGGTGTGAGGCCCAGGGCGCCAAAGGTGCAGGCAATCTCTTCCATCTCGCCGATCCAGCGCTTGGCCTTGGGCAACATGGCCGGGATGCCGCTCTCCATCCGCGCGTAGAGCCTGCCCTGGCTCCCCTTGAGTTCTTGGGTGAGCGGCTCGGTGATGCCGAGGGCCTCCGCCGCGATGAGCAACTCGGTGCACAGCGCGGTGAGCCCCTTGGTCAGCGCCGCATAGCACATCTTGAACCCCGACGCCTGCCCGGCCTTGCCCTGCAGGTCGACAACGTCGAGCCCCCAGTCGTTCAGCGCCAGCATCGCCTCGGTATGACGGCCGGAGACGTAAAAGCGGGTGCGCGCATCGCTCCGCGGCGGAGGACCGATGATACAGGCATCGACAAAGCATACCCCGGCGACGGCCATGATCTGCTCGATCTCGTGGGCCGTCTGCGGCGCGATGGCGTTACAGTCCACATAGGTCACGTCGAGGCTGGCGATGGGATCGCCGTCATCGACGGCCGCCGCCACGCGCTCGGCGACGGCCACCGCCTGAGCGGGCACAACGATGGAGAGGATGAGCTGTGCCTCTTGGACCAGCGTCTTATAGTCGGCGACATCCTGAATGCCGGCCTCGGCGGCCAGTTGGCGCGTGCGCTCACTGCGCCCTTCCAGGCAGGTGATGACGCGCAGGCCATGCTCGGTGAGCACGCGGCCCATCGAGTGGCCCATATCGCCGGGGCTCAATAGCCCGACGGTGTGTAGCTCCATGAAAACCCTCCTCTCCCGAGCGCTCTCACTCAGCGGCTGCCATTTCCTGGCCGGCGCCGAAAACGTTCATGGGGATCTTGGTGCAATCGGCCGGATTGGCCAGGCAGGCCAGATCCTCCTGGGTTTCCAGCACCTGCGTAATCTTGCCATCCATCAACTGCACCACGCGATCACAGACCTTGATCATGCGCAGATCATGGGTCACCATGATTGCCGCGCGGCCCTCTTCGTGTACCAGATCGGCCAAGGTCTCAACAACCTGAAAGGCGCGTTCGGTGTCCAGGCTGGCCGTGGGCTCATCGGCCAACACCAAGGCAGGCTTGTGTATCAATGAGCGAGCGATGGCGACGCGCTGCTGCTGTCCGCCCGATAACTGCCGGGGCAGAGCATTGAGTCGATCCTCAAGGCCCAGGCGCGTCAGAAGCTCGCGGGCGCGTCGACGACCGTCGCGGTCTCGCTTGCCGTTCAGTCGTAGCATCAGCTCCACGTTCTCCAGCGCGCTGAGATAGGGCACCAGATTGTTGGCCTGAAAGGCGAATCCGATGCGCTGACGACGAAAGGACGCCCGTCGTCGCTCACTCATCTGGCTGAGAACCTCACCGGCGATGCTTACGGTGCCCGAGTCAGGCGTCAACAAACCCGCCAGGATGGCCAGCAATGTCGTCTTGCCCGAGCCACTGGGGCCCACCAGCGCCAAGAACTCGCCATTCGCCAGCCCAAACGAGATATCATCGACCGCATTGACCGTCCGCCCGCCGGATGTATAGGTCTTGATCAGCGCCTGTGCTTCGAGTGCCGTTTGCATAGGGTTACCTCAGGATGAGAGGCCCAGGGCAGTCAGCGGCTCGATGCCCAGGGAATAGCGAATGGAGACGAGGCCGCCCAGTGGCCCCATTACCAGGATGGAGCCCACGGCCATGGCCGCCGAGCGGGGCTCAAAGATAATGGGTACGTTGGCGGGAAAGACAAAAGATAGCCCCAGGCTGGCCAATCCACCAAGGCCCACTCCTACTGCGTTGATGATCGCAATCTGGATCAGCAGCGCGCTGGCGATGAGCACCTCGGGCGTGCCGATAGCCTTGAGCATGCCGATCTGACCCACCTTCTGCAGCGTCTGAATTTGGAAAAAGCCACCAATGACCAAGAGCCCGATGAGCAGGGCGAAACCATTCTGCGTTTGTAATGTCGACTGTTGCTCGCGATATCCCGGCGTGTTCTCATAAGCCGTGCGCCGGTCTACCGCTTGCACATTGCTCACCCGCGCCTCGATACGCTGCCGCACGACGTCGATCTCGGCCGGGTCCACAAGCTTGACGACCATGATGTGTGAAGATAGATCATTCAGACCGCTGCCCACCAAGGCCTGCGGGCGGATGCGCGCCCACGTTACATAGGGGACAAAAACCGAAGGCCTGATCGAATACTTTTGGCTATCGGTAATGCCCACTACCCGAAGCCGGTAGAACTCTTCATCGCTGCCCTGGATCGAGCGAAAGAGAAGCCAGTCGCCCACCTTGGCATCGGTAACTAGAGCTACGGTACTGTCGATGAGCACCTCATCGGTGGTGCGCCGAATCAGCGGCTGGCCATCTACCACCGGTGGCATACCCGGCAAACCCGGCTCTACCCCGATGAGCGACACATCAAACAGATCGCTTCGGCCCCCCAAAGGAATCGCCGCTGCCGAAAACCCCACCGGCCCGACATCCTGAACGCCCTCGATATTGCGCAGTTGGGGCAGCCTGTCTCGCTCCAGCCGGCTACTGGGAATCGATAGACGCGCTGTGGCCTGGAAAACAATCAGCTCGCCGTCTAGCTTCTCCAGATACTCCCGGTTGCCCGCGCCAAGTCCCTCACCGAGCGCGGCCACAAAGAGAATCAGAACGGTGATCAGGGCAATGACCAGACTAAAGAGCAGAAACCGGCCTTTATTGCGCCATATCTCTTTGAAGGCGAGATGTGATGCGTTGTTCATCGACGTCATCCTTGATAAGTGGGATTATCTTGGTTTCATGTAATCGTTTTTCTTTATTCAGCACCGGCCGCGTTTGCGAGCGGCGCATATTATACACATAGAGTGCTGATCCTGCTACTGACTGGGAACAACGCGCAGAATGCGATCGTCGTCCGCAACCGGCTGCCCGCGGCCATCGCGGTTGCTGGTCGTAAAATACAGGGCCCCATCCGGGCCAACCACCACAGCGCGGATACGCCCGTATTCCCTATGAAAGAGCAGCTCGCTATCCACCACACGAGGCTCCTCTTCCCCTTCCAGCACCACGCGATGGATATGCTGACCTCGAAGGCCGCCAAAGAGGATATTTCCGTGCCAGTGCCTGAGCAGGTCGCCGCGATAGACCACCATCCCGGCCGGGGCCCACGTGTTATCCGGCCCGCTGTGCATGATGGGATCGACAAAGCGCGGGTCATCTGAATCCAAGGTCACCTCCGGCCAGCCATAGTTGCCGCCAGCGACGATGTGGTTCAGCTCATCTCGACAGCAGAGCCCAAACTCACCGGTGGGGCCATGCTCGGTGCTGTACAACAGCCCCGTCTCCGCATCCCAGTCCAGACCCTGGGCGTTGCGATGGCCGAGGGAGTACACCAACGAGCCGGAGAAGGGGTTGTCGTCCGGCACAGAGCCATCGAGATTCATCCGTAAAAGCTTGCCGGCCAACGAGTCGGGATTCTGGGCCAGATCGGGATCGGACGCATCGCCGGTGGTGGCATAGAGCTTGCCATCGGGGCCGATGCCCAGACGGCCGCCGTTGTGGATCCTGGCGCCGGGGATGTTGTCGAGCAGGATGTTCTCATTGCCCACCTGGCCATCCTGCCAGGTGAATCGCGAGATGCGATTGCGGGGTGCCCCATCACGATAGGTGTACATCAGATAGAGATGGCCATTCTGCGAAAAGTTGGGGTCGAGGACCAAGCCCATCAGCCCACCCTCGCCAAGGCCACTTGTCGGCAAGGTCAACAGTGGTTGCGGTTGCAGCTCTCCATTCACGATCAGCCGTAACCGACCGGGGCGCTCGGTCACCATTGCGCGCTCTTCATCAATGAAGACCAGCTCCCAAGGGATTTCGAGATTGCGGACCCACACCTCTACCTGGGGCTCCATAGGTACATCACTATTGTCTGGTGTCGGTGAAGGCGTAACCGTCGGTGTTGGCGACGCGGGTTCCTCGGCCGGAGGGTAAGGCGTCTCAGGAGAGGGCGTCTCTGGTGCAGGTGAAGGCGTCTCCGCTTGCGGATAGGGCGTCTCTGGCGCAGGTGAAGGCGTCTGCGGCGCAGGTGAAGGCGTCTGCGCTGGTGGATAAGGGGTCTCGACGGTGGGTGAAGGCGTCGCCAACGCCACATCATCAGGGGTAGGTTCTCCCACGGGGGTCTCTTGCTCAGTACCTGGCGTCGGCGTTGTTGGCTCGGTCGTCTCAGGGGCACAGCTAGCCGCGATAGCCAGAACGATCAATAGCATCAACAAACGGCGAATCATGGCATCATCCTTTCTGTAAATACCAAACACACAAGAGGCTGCGACGATGCCTGCCCATCTCCACCACCCTCCATCAGATCAGCCAACGCTTGTACGCATAGGCATAACGTGCAGAGAAGGATGGGATCCATGGGCTCGATGAGAGGAGGAAACGTTGGATCAGTGAGCAGACGGGGTTTATACCAGATACAATGCTTAGTATAGTCGAATTTGCTGCCCGTACCAAGCGATGCACAAGAGCCTCGCATGCGGAGCCGAACTCACAAACAAGTGCCTAACTTGACAATAGACCGCCCTACAAGGTATAATGCCCTGACGTGCACGGCCTGTTTGCTCGATTCTAATCCGACGCCTGAGCATGATCGCTTTGGTGTTGGTTATATCAAGGAGGTATCCAATGCCCAAGAGAACATGGCAACCAAAGAAACGTCGACGTATGCGCGTGCACGGTTTTCGCCGGCGCATGCGCACAGCCGGTGGGCGCAGTGTGATCAATGCGCGCCGCGCCAAGGGTCGCAAGAAACTTGCCGTTTCGCGCAAGGGCCGTAAGGTCTAGGATTTAGGGTACGCAACGGATGTGTTATCCCGAGAGCACCGCTTGAGGAAACCCGCCGATTTTCAGCGGGTGCGAGAGAAGGGGCGCTGTTGGTCCAATCGCCAGATCGTCCTCTGTCGGTGCAAGAACGAGCTCGATCGGACTCGTGTTGGTTTTTCGGCAAGCAAACGGATCGGCAACGCCGTTGTTCGCAATCGCACAAGACGTCTGCTTCGGCATGCGATAAAGGCGCATCTTCCTCTGATCGAACCGGGTTGGGATATTGTCATCATCGCCCGCAAAGGGGTTATCGGCGCCGATTATGGGGATATTGAGAACGCTATAGCGTATCTGCTCGGACGGGCCAAGCTCTTTGGGCCAGGCCCGACGGACGCTACATCGGAACCTCAAACCCAGGCGCCATGTGGATGTATACGCGCATGAAGAGCATGGCCAAAGATGTGGCCCTGGGAGCTATTACGCTGTATCAGCGGTTCATCTCCCCCATCTTGCCTCCGAGCTGTCGGTTCATTCCAACTTGCTCCGAGTATACGTACCAAGCCATCGCCAAATATGGCTTGGGCCGGGGGGCATGGTTAGGGATGAACCGCCTCTTGCGTTGCCATCCCTTTCATCCTGGAGGATATGATCCGGTTCCCTAATCCGCGGTAGCGGGTGTTTGACTTGGCCAAGGAGAACAAGTTTGAAGCAACCTAGTTTACAACGAGCCCCACGCTTTGGCATTCCGCGCCTTGGTGTGTTTATGGCTCTGATCGCACTTGTCGTCGTTCTGGCGGGCTGTGTGCCTGGCGGTGCTGCCATGGATCCCGGGTGGACCGTAGTGGCCACGCATGACGATACCGTCTATGCAGCGCTGACTACCGGCTCCGTCGTCGCCTTGGATGCGGATATCGGCGTGCCGAACTGGCGCTATCCTGTCGCAACAGATGCTCCAAGACCTGGATTCAGGCTGCCCTTTGCGAGAACCGAAGCGGCAGAAAACACCGATCCGGCGCTTCAGGCCGTCTATGGTATACCGACCATCACCGACGACCTATTGTTGGTCACCTCTCGAGATGGCCGCCTCTATGCCTTTGATCGGGAAACCGGCGTCAGAGTGTGGACGTTCCAGGCTCAAGATGCCATCATCGGCAGCGCCACGGTGTACGACGGGGTCGCCTATTTCGGCTCCTCAGACCACCATGTCTATGCGATAGACCTGGAAACGCAAGAACTGGTGTGGCCCACGCCGTTCCGCACCGAGAACTGGGTGTGGGGCAATCCCGCCGTCGATGAGGACAAGGTCTATGTCGGCTCTATGGATCACCACGTCTATGCCCTCGACCGTCAGACGGGTGAGCTGATCTGGCGCACCAACGTCAACGGCTCTGTCCCTGGTCGTGTGGCGCTGAATGATGGCGTCGTGTTCGCTGGTAGCGTCGATCGACGCCTCTATGCCCTCGACATCGATACCGGGGATGTGCTCTGGAGGACCGAGCAGCTCGGTGGTTGGGTCTGGGGCGAAGCGCTGGTACACGATGGTTATGTGTACTTTGGCTCGCTGAATGGCCAGGTCCACGCCTATAGCGTGGCCGATGGCAGCAGGCGCTGGGAGCCGGTGACCGTAGAGGGAGCTCTGCGCGCTGGCCCTGCGCTGTTTAATGGTGAATTGATGATCGGGACGGAGGACGGCTTTGTGTACGCCATCGCGCTGGAAGACGGCCTCGTGGTAGCCCAGGGGCGCGTCAATGGCGCCATTCTCTCCACTCCCGCTGTCTGGCAGGACGTCGTTTATGTGGGCACGGTCTTGGGCGAGGTACATGCCCTCGAATTTGTCCGTGGCGTAGACCGTCAATTGTGGAAATACCCGTCCGAGTAGGACAGGAGGTTTATCGTTGGCACAACAAGTTCAAAAACCACAAATCGATCCTAAACAGCTTCGTCGCTCCCTTCTCATCTGGGGCGCCGTTGCCGCCTTGTTGATAGTTGTCTGGCAAGTAGGTTGGGGTACCATATGGCGCGAAGGTCTTATCCGTCCCTTCTTGAACGCGATGATCTTCCTATATGCTTATCTGGGACAGAGTTTTGTCCTGGCTATTACGGTTTTTACCATTGTCCTGCGGCTTATCACCGCTCCACTGCATCTTAAACAAGTGCGCGCCTCGCGCAGGATGCAGGAGATACAACCCAAACTTCAGGAGCTGCAAAAGCGCTACAAGGGGGATAAAGAGCGGCTCGTCCAAGAGCAGCAAAAGCTCTATAAGGAGCAAGGCGTCAACCCCGTGGGCGGTTGTCTGCCCACCCTTGTGCAGTTCCCGATCTGGATTGGCCTTTACCAATCCATCAACAGCATCCTGGCTCACACGCCCATGGAGTTGATGGCTTTGGGCAAAAACGTGTACACTGGGTTTGCAGCGGTGGCCAATATAGTGCCCTTGCAGAGCCACTTTTTGTGGCTCGACCTTGCCAGGCCTGATCCCACACCGATCCTACCCATTCTCGTCGGCGGCACGATGTGGCTACAGCAAAAGATGATGGTCCAGCCAGGCGGTGGCGATCCGCAGCAAGCAGGCATGACCCAGACGATGCAGATCATGATGCCGCTCATGTTCGGCTACTTTACGACCCAGTTCTCGGCGGGGCTGGCGCTCTATTTCGTGGTCTCGAACGTGATCGGTATCGCCATGCAGTGGGCAATGGAACGCTATGACAAGATGAATGGGGAAGCTGAAGCACAGACCTCCGCCACAGAGCCCAAGAGTAAGGGAAAGGTCAATTATGGAAAAAAGCAACGAGGAAAAGCAAAGCGCTGAATTTAGAGCCAAGACGGTTGAGGATGCACTTCGGCAGGCGACCGAGCATTTTGGGGTGCCCACCTACCGACTTGATTACGAGATCGCACGCGATAACACCCGCAGCATTCTCGGGCTCGTGCGCACCGGAGAGGTCATCGTCCGCGCGTGGGTACGCGACGTGAGTGCAGCCCGTCCGGCGCCTGCACGACAAGAGCCGGAGCCACAGGTGCAGGAGGTCCAGCGCGAGCCAGAAGCTCGTGAAGAGCCAGAGGAAACGGACGTCAGTGAGGCTGCCGCCGCCGAAGCGCCTCAGCAGGCAGAAGAGATCGACAAAGAGGACAAAGAGCCTCTGGACGAAACCGATCAAGAAGAGTATGATATTTCTGAGGAAGAAGAGGACGAGGACGAGGAACCTGCTATCGGCATGGAGCGGAATCCTCCCGAATTGGAGGATGAAGCGTTGGATGTCCTGAACACTCTTCTCGACAAGATGGGCGTTCTAGCTGCCGTGGAGGTCGTTGAGGAGGGGGGGCAGCGTGATGCGGCAAGCCAGGAAGTGACGCCCCTGATTCTTAATGTCGTCGGCGACGAACTCGGCCCTCTCATCGGCAGACGCGGCGAGACATTGCGGGATCTGCAGTTCGTTCTACGTCTCATCTTGAGCCGGCGACTGGGCGTATGGCCGAATGTGGTGCTAGACGTCGAGGGTTACAAGGCGCAGCGCATCGAGTCATTGCGCGCTCTCGCCCGACGTATGGCCGATCAGGTCCGGCAGACGGGCCGCACGGTCGTGCTGGAGCCGATGCCGGCGCATGAGCGACGGATCGTTCACATCGCGCTCCGTGGAGACAAGGACGTGTACACCGAGAGCACCGGCGAGGACGAAAGGCGCAAAGTCCAGATCATCCCCAAAAAATGAGGGCCATATACGCCGACGGAAAAGATGCTGATGGCGGCGCAACCGGTCCGACCAAACTATGTGGTGGTGGGCCACATTACCCGCGACCTGTTACCTGGCGGTGATTTGCGAATGGGGGGCACGGCTACCTATGCAGCTATCACCGCTGCTCGCCTGGGCTATCGCGTAGGGGTGCTGACCAGTGCCAGAGCGGATGATGTTCCGCGCCAGTGGCTTGCTCCCGCCAGTCAGGATACGATAGGCACCGATGGACAGATCGCCATCACCTGTGTATCATCGCCCTATACCACGACCTTTGAGAATATCTATGTCAAGGGGCAGCGCCGACAGATCGTACGCGGTGTGGCAGCTCCGCTGACCGCCGACAATATCCCTGCTCACTGGCGCGGTGCCGATATCCTTCATCTGGGGCCCGTGGCTGCGGAGGTGGATGAGGCCTCATGGGGGAGCATCGGCGCAGGTCTACTCGGACTCACGCCTCAAGGATGGATGCGCCGCTGGGACGCTGATGGCCAGGTATGGCCTGTAGAATGGCAGAGTGCTCCGACATTCGCCGCGATGAGCGATCCTCGACTGGCGAGCGGTGGCGCGATCGTTGTCCTCAGCATCGAAGATATGGGCTATGACCAGGAGCGCATTCACAGCCTTGCGCATCAGTTCGCCGTGTTGGTCGTTACAACCGGCCGCTTGGGGGCCAGTGTATTCTGGCGGGGCACACGGCACGATGTGCCAGCCTATGCCACTCGGGAGGTCGACCTGACCGGCGCCGGTGACGTCTTTGCTGCGACGTTTTTTATCCGCATACACGAGGGGGCAGATCCCGTCAAGGCAGCGTACTTTGCCAACGCCGCTGCGTCACTGGCTATTCGGGAGCCTGGGCTGTGTGGGATCCCCTATCGCCAGGATGTGGAGCGGCAGATGCAACGTGCGCAGCAGATGACCTGATGATGCTCTCGATGCGTCGATGATGCTTCTTTGGCAGCTTTTTGCTTCCGTCACGGCTTTTGACACATAAGATAGAGTACAAGGCGGTCAGAACCCATGGCCCGAGTCGTTGCACTGGCAAATCAAAAGGGCGGCGTGGGCAAGACAACCACCGCCGTCAACCTCGGCGCCTACCTGGCCCATGCGGGCAAACGTGTTCTGCTGCTGGATATGGATCCGCAAGCCAATGCCACCAGCAGCCTGGGTGTGGACAAGAACACGTTAGCCCGCTCAGTATATGATGTGTTGATCGGCGCCGAGCCCGCCAGTCGGCTCGTATGTCTGACTGCATGCACCGGCCTCGACCTATTACCTGCCTCGCCGGCGCTCGCCGGCGCACAGATCGAACTGGTGCCTATGGCCGGCCGTGAGACAAAACTACGACGTGCGCTAGAGCCTTTGCGCCCACGGTATGACTATGTGCTCATCGACACGCCCCCCAGCCTGGGTATGCTCACCGTGAATGCCTTGACCGCTGCCGACGGTGTGCTGATCCCGATCCAATGCGAATATCTGCCGCTGGAAGGGCTGGGGCAGCTTTTGCACACGATAGAGCTCGTTCGCCAGAGCCTCAACCCCGACCTCGCCATCAGTGGTCTGGTGCTGACCATGTACGATCCCCGCACCAATCTCTCACGCCAAGTGGTGGAGGAGATCCGGCAGCACTTTCCAGTCATCGTCTTTCGGTCTATTATCCCTCGGAGCATCAAGCTCAGTGAGGCGCCAAGCTATGGCGAACCGATCATCACCTATGCGCCACATTCCAGCGGTGGCCAGGCCTACGAGTCATTATGTCGCGAAGTCCTTGATCGAGAACGGTAAGAGAGCGGCACATGCTGGCCGCTGATGTCGGGAGGAATGCATGCCATCCAGAGAGAGAAGAGGGCTCGGCAAGGGCTTGGGGGCGCTCATCCCCTCAGGAGAGCCAGTTCCTGGCATTCGGCAGGTGCATATCGACGCCATCATGCCCAATCCCCGGCAACCCCGCAGCTCCTTTGACGCCGACGCCCTGGAGGAACTGGCCGCTTCGATTCGCGAGATGGGCCTGATCCAACCCCTCATTGTACAGCAGAGCACAGACACACAAGATCCGGGCCAGCCACCGCGTTATCAGCTTATTGCTGGCGAGCGACGCTGGCGCGCCGCAAGATTGGCCGGCTTGCAGCATGTCGAGGTCATTGTCAAAGAGGCCAGCCCGCAAGAGATGCTGGAGCTGGCGCTTGTAGAGAATATACAACGGGCCGATCTGAATCCTTTGGAGGAGGCCAACGCCTACCATCAACTGGCCCAGGAATTCGGCATGACTCAGGAACGGATCGCCGAGCGTGTCGGGCGCAGCCGCGCCAGCGTGGCCAATACGATGCGCTTGGTGCGCCTCCCCGAGGAGATCCGTCAGGGGTTGCTTGATTCCAGAATCTCAGAGGGGCACGCCCGGGCGCTGCTTATGCTGGATGACCATGAGGAACAAAGCCTGGCCTATCGCGCCGTGATCAAAAAGCAACTCTCGGTGCGCCAAACTGAAGAGCTGGTTCGAAGGCTCAAACGCTCCACCGGTGACACAAAACGACAACGTAGCCGTTCGCCTGAGACGGTGCGCTTGGAGCAAGAATTCCGTGATTCTTTGGGCACCAAGGTAAACCTCTATCGCAGCAGCAAGGGCGGCAAGCTCGTCATCCACTTTTACTCGGAGGATGATCTGCAGGTGCTTTATGAGCGCCTGATCTCCGACGACTAGAGCCTGCTACAAACGCTCTATGAGCGTCCTCAAGAAGGCGATGGAGAACCTATAAACTCGATACTGTTTTTCTTGCCATTTTCCCCATGATCACCTATACTATAAAGTCGACTGAGAATCTTTGCTGATGATGAGCGGGCAGAGCCTCATGTTTTGATCAACGCTCTGTTCTGCCCGATATAGATACGGAGCAAGCCATGTTTGAACAGGTAGCCGAAGTAGAAGCCCGGTATGATGAATTGAGTCAGCTCTTGTCTACGCCTGAGGTGGCCCGCGACCCAGACAAGATCCGCGCCTACGGCCAGGAGCAAGCCGAGATCAGCGAACTGGTGATGCTCTATCGCGAGTATCGTCAAGTCGTCGAGGAGTTGGAGACCACTCGGCTCATGCGCGAAGAAGAGCCCTCTGAGGATATGCTGACGCTTATTGAAGACGAGATCGACCGTCTCCAGACGCGCCAAGAAGAGCTTGAGGAGCGCATCAGGCTGTTGCTGATCCCCAAGGACCCCCGTGATGAGCGCAACGTGATTGTCGAGATCCGCGCCGGCACGGGTGGGGATGAAGCCGCTCTCTTTGCCGCCGACCTGTTTCGCATGTATAGCCTCTACGCCGCCGCCCAGGGCTGGCAGACCGAGATGCTCAGTAGCAACGAGACCGGCATCGGCGGCTACAAGGAGATTATCTTTGAGGTCCGCGGCAAGAATGCCTTTTCGCGGCTCAAGTACGAGAGCGGCGTGCACCGCGTGCAGCGCGTGCCGGTCACCGAGACCAGCGGACGCATCCATACCTCCACCGCCACCGTGGCCGTCCTCCCCGAGGCCGATGATGTCGAGGTCGAGATCAATGACTCGGATCTGCGCATCGATGTCTACCGCTCGGGCGGCAAAGGCGGCCAGAGCGTCAACACCACCGACTCGGCGGTGCGCATCACCCACCTACCCACCGGGCTTGTGGTCCAGTGCCAGGATGAACGCTCGCAGCTCCAGAACCGGGCGCGGGCCATGTCGATCTTGCGTGCTCGTCTATACGACCTTGAGTACCAGCGCCAGGCCCAAGAGTTGGAAGAGTCTCGACGCCAGCAGGTAGGAAGCGCCGAACGCAGCGAAAAGATCCGCACCTACAATTTTGGCCAAAACCGAGTCACCGACCATCGCATCAACCTCTCCATTTATCAGTTGGAGAGCGTGTTGGCCGGCGAGCTCGACGAATTCATCGACGAGCTGATCGCCCATGAGCGCGCCGAGGCTTTGCAGATGGCGGATCAGCCCTCCGCCATGGCCTGAGTCCATGGCGTCGATGGCAGAGGTTCCAGATTCTTGTCCCACAGGCTGCACCATCCAGCAAGCGGTGCGCTGGGCCAGCAAATGCCTGCGGACGACTAGAGGCGCTGGGACCGATGCGGTCGGCGGCATCGACCAACCACGGCTAGAGGCCGAACTGCTGCTGACCCATGTATTGGGCACAAGACGTATCGATCTGCATCTGCGCGCCGATGAGTGCCTGAGTCAAGATGCCGCACAGGACTATGCGGCGTTGGTGCAACGACGGTTGGCCCGCGAGCCCCTGGCCTACATCCTGGGGCGTCGGGCGTTCTACGACCTCGACCTCATCGTCACCCCCGATGTATTGGTGCCCCGCCCCGAGACCGAGCATCTCGTCGAAGAGATCCTATCCTACCTGGGAACGCCGAGCGCCAGCTCGGCAGGTGAAGAGGCCGAGCTGGCGCTCGGCGCTCCCGGG
>SKLG01000268.1 GCA_007123335.1 Anaerolineae bacterium
ACCGCGAGCTGGTCGAGCGAGACCCCCACCAGATTATCGAGGGCGTCATCATCGCCGCCTATGCCGTGGGCGCGCATCGAGCCTTTGTGTACATTCGCGGCGAGTTCTTTTTAGGGGTCAAGCGCTGGATCAAGGCCATCGCGGATGCCTATGAACGGGGATTTTTAGGGCAGAACATCCTCGACAGCGGATTCGACCTCGATATGACCGTGCACCGTGGCGCAGGCGCCTACATCTGCGGTGAGGAGACGGCCATGATCGACTCGCTGGAGGGCAAGCGCGGCCAGCCGCGCCTCAAGCCGCCCTATCCGGCGCAAAAGGGTTATCTCAATCAGCCCTCGCTGGTACACAATGTCGAGACGCTGGCCAACATCCCGCACATCGTCCTCCACGGCCCCGAGTGGTTCGCGTCCATCGGCACCGCCGAGAGTACCGGCCCCAAGATCTTTTGCGTCAGCGGCCACGTCTATCGGCGCGGCGTCTATGAGCTGCCGCTGGGCACACCGCTGAAGGAGATCATCTACGATTATGCCGGCGGCGTCCCAGGCCACAAAAAGATCAAGGCCGTGATTCCCGGCGGCGCGTCGACGCCGCTGCTCAGCGCCGACCAGCTTGACGTCAGCATGAGCTTTGAATCTCTGGCCCAGGCCGGTTCGGCCCTCGGCACCGGCGCCATCGTCGTCTTGGATGAGGATACCGATATGGTGGATGTTGCCCAACGCTCGGCGCGCTTTTTCGCCCACGAGTCATGCGGCCATTGCACGCCCTGCCGGGTCGGTTCACAGCGTATCGTGCAGACCTTGACCAAGATTCAGAATGGCGAGGGGCGACTCAGCGACATTGACGTTCTGTATGATCTCTGCAACGGCATTGAAGGGCGCACATTCTGTCCCATGGGTGACGCGCTGGTGGCGCCGATTCGCAGCAGCCTGGACAAGTTTGGCCACGAATACGAACGCATGATCAAGGTTGGCCGTTCAGCAGCCGCGTGAGAGCAGCTTGTAGATCATGGATATAGCAGGGCAAAGTCGCGGCTTTGCCCCACATCCGCTAACCCAGGAGGCTTGAGATGAACAAGATTCTGATCGTTGATGACGACCCCGACTTTGTCGAGGCGACGCGTATGGTGCTCGAGTCCGCCGGCTATCAGGTGGCCACCGCCGCCGATGGCGACGAAGGGCTGCGCAAGACCAAAGAGCAAAGACCTGACCTGGTCATCCTGGATGTGATCATGAAAACGGTGCTCGACGGATTGCATATGAGCCAAGAGATGGCCAACGATCCGGAACAGCACGATATCCCGATCCTCATGGTCACGTCCATTGCCAACCGGGACTATGCGGCGCTCTTTCCCACCGATGAGTACATCCACATCGATGGGTTCATCTCCAAACCCGTATCACCTGATGAACTGCTCAAACGTGTCTCGACCATGCTCAAATAGCGTCTTTTTGTGCAAAGGGCTTCTCATTGGTCCAGCGGCTCGGAGGTGCAAGGTGACAGCGCCAGGCAAGATAAGCAAGATCAAGGTCGGTGGCATCATGAAGCGGCGCGATCTCGTGCTCATCGGCGTCATGTCGGCACCAGATCGCCCCGGCGTCGCATCAGCCATCTTTGAAGCTATGGGAGAGGCGCAGCTCAATGCCGAGTTTGTCGTACAGTGCATCGACCTGAACAACGAGACGCATGTGCTCTTTTGTGTGGCCAAGGAGGATGCCGAGCACGTGATTGAACTGCTGCAACCCATCGCCAGCGAGCTTAGGGCCAAAAGGATCACCATCACTCGCCCCGTGGCTATGGCTTCGGTGTTCGGACCTGACTTTCGTGAGCTGCCCGGCATCGCCGGCACGGCTTTCGGCGCCTTGGCTCGCTCTGGCATCAACATCCTGGCCGTGAGCACATCCATATCAACGATTACCTGTGTCGTTGATGATGATCGTTTTGAACAGGCCGTCAACGCCCTACAAAAAGTGTTTGCGCTACCCTAAGTCTGAAGAGCCGCACAGATGCGGCGTGACGCCGCGCATGGTGCATCGTGCCCTCGTGATTCCAGTCAAGGAGTCGTGCCGTGGGCGAGATCCTACATATACCTGTCGAACAAGCCTTGAGCGAGCGCGTACGTTGGCTGGTCAAGTTACGCTGGTTGGCGTTGGGCATTGGCATAGTGGTCACTTTGGTGGGCGACTGGTGGCTTGGCCAGGTGTTACCCACGCTGCCCTTGGCCATCTGCTTTGGAGTTATTGCCTTTTATAACCTTACTTTTTGGATTGTCGCCAGCCGTTTAGTGAGCCAAGAAGCACCCTTGACCGTGCAGGCCGTTTTACTGCATGGGCAGATATTATGTGATTTAATGCTACTTACTCTCATACTTCATTTTTCTGGTGGTTTAGAGAATCCTTTTTCTATTTTATATGTTCTCATTGTTGTAGTAGGCAGCATCCTCATCGCCAATCGTTTTAGCTATCTCTATGCCACCGTCGCCACCGGTCTTTGGGCGGGCCTGCTCATCCTAGAGGGGCTGGGTATCATCCCGCACTATAACCTCACCGGATTTCGGCTGCCTTTTCGGTATCAAGAGCCCTGGCACATCGTCGCCGAGAGCGTGACGCTGGGGATGGCCAACTTTGGCGTCGCCTATCTCTCCTCAAACATTGCTCGGCGCCTACGTGAAGGCGAACGAGAGCTCTATGAAGCCAACGCCTCCTGCGAGCTACGCGCCGCCGAGCTGGCCAGGCTAAACCGTCGCCTGCGAGAGCTGGATCAGGACCGCTCGATGTTCATCCGCCTGGTGACCCACGAGCTGCGCGCGCCGGTGGCTGCCATCCAGAGTTATCTGCGACTGATTCTGGATGGCTACGTCCCCGAAGAACGCATAGAGGAGATCGTAGCCAAAGCTGAGGCCAGGGCCAGGGATCAGTTGGATTTGATCGGCGACTTGTTGGACCTCGCCCGGCTCCAGGAGCCACGGCGGCAGAGTGAGTTCACGCCATGCGACGCCGCCACCTTGATGAACGACATCGTGGACATGCTGCGTACCCGCGCCGAGGACAAGGACCAGATTCTGATCATAGACGTAGAAGAGGATATCCCCCAGGTACTGGCTAGCGAGGAGCACATTCGTCAGGTATGGATCAACCTGGTGAGCAACGCTATCAAGTATACGCCTGAAGGGGGTCAGATTACGATCCATCTGGGCTGCAAGGCAGACTCTAAAGGAGAAAGGCGCGTATGCGGCCACGTCCAGGATACCGGAATCGGCATCAACCCCGACGAGCAGAAGCACATCTTTGAGAGCTTTTACCGCACCGAGTCGGCCAAGACGATGGCCTCCCACGGTACCGGCTTGGGCCTCTCCATCGTCAGTGGCATCATGGAGCGTTATGGCGGGCGCATCTGGCTCGAGTCAGAGCCCAATGTTGGAACTACCTTTTTCTTTGAGCTGCCCTGTGCCGATGAAGAGCCACAGGCCGTACTACCGTCGGATGCAAAGGCCCCCATCGACAAGAACGCAGCGCCCCCTGCGCTTTCCGCCCCATCATCATAAAGAGGCGGAGAGCCACCTGCGTCGGTATGACGCAGGTGGCTCTCCGCCTCAGTGAGTATCGGTACGGTACGAGCTTTTTATGCAGCGTCACCGGAGAGACCGCGAAGCAATCCCGGAGACCTCCAGCCGGCGTCGGGCGCATCATCCAAGGGCATACCTCGGCGCGGCCCGCCAAAACTACCCATCATACCCGGTTTGGCACCGCGGGTGTGGGGACCGACACGGCTGCCCATGGGCGCATAGCCCTGCTCGATACCTCGCAGCAGCCAGTCGGCCTGCTCTGCGGTCAACCGGCCATCCTCGACGGCCTGCTGAATGGCCTCGCGCATAGCTTCCTGACGCGCAGCCTCGATGGCGTTCTGCACCACCTCCAACTCGACGCCCTGTCGCTCAGCCAAGTCGGCCAGCGTCTGACCGCCCCACATCTGCAATGTAAGTTCGTCGACAGTCATGCCCAGGGCGTCCGCCGCAGCTTCCAGGCCCGACGAGCTGCCGAACCCATGCATGGCCATGGGCGCCAACGGCATGCCGCGGACGCCATGGCTCAAGCCATAGCCAAGGTCGATACCTTGTAGCATCCAGTCAGCCTGATCGCGAGTGAGATGCTCATCCACCACCGCCTGCTCGATCCGTTCGCTAACGGCGGTTCGTCGTGCGGCATCGGCGGCGGCCTTGAGCCTGGCTAGATCGACCCCTTCAGCCTCGGCGATATCGGCCAGCGTCTCACCAGCCCTGAGCCTCTCGCAAAGCTCCTCAGACGTCAGACCCAGTTCCTCCGCAACGGCATCGGACCCTTGGGCGCCTGTCCGCCCGCCCATGCCCCCTGGCCCCCAGGCATAGGCCACGGTGCCGCCCCCCAGGAGCAGAAGCGCCGCCAGCGCGATCGCCAGTAGCGATTTAGTGCGTGTCCTCATGATCGTGCCTCCACTGTGATAACCATGCTCGGGACCAACTCCCAAGCTCTGTCTATAGCATACCATGGGATTGTTGGCAGGATATGAAGCAGTCGCGTAGAAATTATGAGGATTTCGCACGTCAGCAAGTCATCCTTCATGTCTACGCCAAAAGACCGCCGCCGTTTGTGCACCGCCAAGAGGTGTGTAGAATGAGGACCTGAAGCATCTTGTTTATCGATAGGCCTCGCGGCAAGGAGGATAGCATGCGTACGATGAAACGTCGCCAGGTGCTGGCCGCTGCTGTAGCGGCGGGAATCGGATGGACGCTGGCCGGCTGCTCACCCGAGGGTAGCATCGTCATCCCCCAGTCTATGGGCAAGGCGGTGACGCCCGGCGCGGACGAGGAGATGGCAGAGCCCGAGATAGAGGTCGCAGAGCCCACGCCCATCCCGGCGGAGAGCGCCTATATGGCCGTGGTCCACGGCGAGAGCCCGGCGGCCATCACCATGCGCGCCCTCGCTGCCATCGGTGGGATCGAGCGCTTTGTCAAGAGCGGCGACGATGTCGTCATCAAGCCCAACATCTGCAACGCCAACCACGGCCCCGAGTACGCCTCAACGACCAACCCCGAGGTCGTGGCCACATTGGTGACCCTCTGCCTGGGCGCCGGCGCCAAACGGGTGCGGGTGATGGATTTCCCCTTTTCGGGCAGCGCCCAGGCGGCCTACAAGATCTCGGGGATCGAGGAGGCGGTCCAAGCCGCCGGCGGCGAGATGGAGATCATGATCCCGGCCAAGTACGTCGACGTCGATATCCCTCTGGGAAGGGATCTCAAGACGTGGACCTTTTACCAGCCGATCCTGGCCGCCGACGTGGTCATCAACGTACCCATCGCCAAGCACCATAGCCTGGCGCGGCTCACCCTGGCGGGCAAGAATCTGATGGGCACCATCCAGAATCGCAGCGCCATGCACCGCAACCTAGGGCAGCGCATCGCCGATCTCACCTCCCTGGTGCAGCCGGAGCTCACCGTGATGGACGCCGTGCGCATGCTCATGGCCAACGGCCCCACCGGCGGCAACCTGAACGACGTCAAGGTGGCCAATACCGTCATCGCCAGCCATGCTCTGGTCGCCGTGGACGCTTATACTAGCACGTTATTCGGCTTGCAGCCTCACGACATTGCCTACACCGCCGCCGCTGCCGACATGGGACTGGGCACCCTCGACCTGGACGGCATCACCATCGAAG
>SKLG01000514.1 GCA_007123335.1 Anaerolineae bacterium
GCTTTTCGGCGCGCATCGGCGCCTTTCCGCTGCGCGAGCGAGAGGTGGTGGAAGAGACCGAGGACACCATCACCTACCGCGACGGCCTGGGCGTGCTCCGCCACGAGCAGAGCGGGCGCACGCGCACCATCCCCCACTTTCTCGAGTTCCCCATCCGCGACCGGGCGAGCTGGGAGGCGTTTCGCGACGAGTTCCTCGATCCGGCGCACCCCGCCCGCGCGCTCAAACCCAAGGAGCTGGCCGCCGGAGAGGAGATGAGCCGCACCACCACCAACCCGGTGATGACCAACTTTGGCTCCTTTATCGGCTGGGTGCGCGACTGGGTCGGCTTTGAGGGGATCGCGCTCATGTCGATGGACGACCCCAATCTGGTGGAGGAGATGGTCGAGCACCTGGCCAGCATGCTGCTCACCCTGCTGCCGCCGGTGTTGGAGCGGGGGCAGATCGACGCCGCCGGCGGCTGGGAGGACATCTGCTTTAACAGCGGCCCCATCCTCAGCCCGAGGTTCTTCGCCGCGCGGATCATGCCGCACATGCGCCCGGTGATGCGCCTGCTGCGCGAGCACGGCATCGACGTCATCTGGACCGACTGCGATGGCCGCATCCTCGAGTTGATCCCGCTGTGGCTCGACGTGGGGCTGAACTGCATGTTCCCGCTGGAGGTGAACCCCGGCAACGACCCGGTGGCGCTCAAGAAGGAATATGGGCGCGAGTTGCTCATCCGCGGCGGGTTCGACAAGTTTGCCCTGCACCAGGGGCGAGAAGCGATCCTTCAGGAGCTCAAGCGCCTGGAGCCGGCCGTCGCCGAGGGGGGCTTTATCCCCGGCGTCGACCACCGCGCACCCGGCGGCGTGGCCTTTGACGACTACTGCTACTATATCTGGGAAAAGTGCCACATGCTGGGCTGGCCCGAGTCGCGCATTAAGGAATTCCCGGCGCTACGCGACTGGCGCCCCTGATGCTTCGCTAGGCCCATCTCAAGCGCTCTCGTTCTAGGCCGGCAGATAGCCATCCGAGGCTATCTGCCGTAGCCACAGTTGTGACATTCAAAGGTCCTTCGCAGCGAAATCCCACACTGGGGGCACAAGCGGCGCTCCTCATCCGCAACCTGGTGCAGAAACTCGTCCAGGGACCCGTATTCCTCTTCCACCCGCTCGATGGCGCTCTCCTCCCCCTCGGCCCTCTTGCGGCGCGAGGTGAGCACCTGTTCGCGGCGGGAACCGAGGCGGTACACCGTGATCCCCTTGCACCCGAGAGCGATGGCCAGCTCGTAGGCTCGCCGCACATCCTCGTGAGTGGCCTCGTTGGAAAAGTTGATCGTCTTGGAGATGGCGCTGTCCACCTGCTGCTGGAACGCCGCCTGCATGCGCACATGCCCCTCCGGCGCGATCTCGGAGGCGGTGATGAAGAGCTCGGCGATCTCGTCGGGGATGCTCAGGCTGTGGGCATCCTCAAAGCTCCCGTCGCGCAGCTTTTCCTCGGCCTCGGCGCGGATAGCCTCCACATCGATGCCGTTGGCCTCTAACACCAGGAGGAAATAGTCGTCAAACTCGACCAGGGGCTGGTCGCCCTGGATGTCCTCGCCCACCTTCTTGAGATAGGCGATGTCAAAGATCGGCTCGCAGCCCCCGGAGGTATTGGCGATCATCGAGGTCGTGCCCGTGGGGGCGATGGTGGTGGTGTGATGGTTGCGCAGGGCAAAACCATCGGGCCAGTCCTGCGGGTCCAGGCCGGTGTGCCGGCGGAACCACTCGGGATAGTCGGCCGGGCGGGCGTATTTAGAGTCCTCCCAGCCGCGAAAGGCGCCCCGTTCCTGGGCCAACTCGTGGCTGACGCGCTTGGATTCGCGGTTGATGTAGGCCATGATCTGTCGGGCGATGGCGAAGGACACCTCGCTCCCATACACGACGCCCATCTGCACGAGCATCTGCGCAAAGCCCATGATCCCCAGCCCGATGTTGCGCAGCCCTTTTTGCTTCTCCACGATCTCGCGCAGGGGAAAGGCGCTCATGGTGACGGCGTTATCGAGAAAGTGGGTTCCCACGCGGACGACGCGCCGCAGATGCGCCCAATCCACCGCCTCCTGCAGATAGCCCGCCACCTGCTCCTCCACCGCGGCCCCCTCTCCCTCGCGGCGCTCGGCCCACAACGGAGCCCCCTCGGCGACCATCAGCGACAGGTTCACGTGGCCCAGCCCGCAGGCCTCATACTCCTCCAGCGGCTGCTCGCCACAAGGGTTCGTGGCGCGTATCTCATGCTCGGGATGCTGTCGCACATCGAAGGAGTGATCGCGGTTCGTCTCGTCGATCATCAAGATCCCCGGCTCCCCATTTCGCCAGGCCCCATCGATGAGCGCATGCCAGATGAATCGAGCCGGAAGCCGCATGGCGTCACCGACCACGAGATCGATGCGCCCCCGAAAGGCATCGATGCCCTCCATCTCGGGGGCCTCATCGCGCCAAAAGTTCTCCTCCACCGTTCGCCGGGGCGCATCCTCATACCGGGTGCTGTAGAACTGGGCCGTCTGCTCGGCTACCTGGAAGGGGGCGCCGGTCCTGGGATTGATGAGCGGGTAATCCTCGTCCCGCTCCACCGCCGCCATAAAGGCGTCGGTGATGGCGACCGAGATGTTAAAGTTGGTCAACTCGCCCTCTTGGCGCTTGGCGACGATAAAGCGCCCGATATCGGGGTGATCCACGCGCAGGATGGCCATCTGGGCGCCTCGTCGCTTACCCCCCTGCTTGAGGGCGCCACACATGGCGTCATACACCCGCATAAAGGATACGGGGCCACTGGCTATGCCGCCGGTGGATTGCACGATATCGCCCTTGGGACGCAGCAGGGCAAAGCTATAACCGACGCCGCCCCCCGTCTGGAGGACCAGCGCAGCCTGCCGCAGGGTATTAAAGATGGCGTTCAGATCGTCGCGGGGCAGCAGGACAAAGCAGGCCGCGAGTTGCTGCAATCGGGCGCCCGCGTTCATCAGCGTCGGCGAGTTGGGCATGAACTCGAGTTGCGTCATCGCCGCGTAAAAGCGGTCCGCCACTTCCCCCACATCGTGACCATAGTCCCCATCCGGCTGGGCCACATTGTCGGCCACACGCCGAAACATCTCTTCTGCTGTCTCGACGATCTCGCCCGTTTCGTCCCTCATGAGATATCGGGTGGGCAGGATGTAGCGATAGGCGTTATCGGTCAGACGTTCCTTGAGGGTCTCTCCTCGGGTTCTCTTTTTAGGCAAGGTCGGTTTTTCATTGGCTTCGGACATGATCAACATCTCCTTTGAAACCACATCACGCGCAACAAGGCGGCGCCGGACCGGAACGGGGAGGACGGGACAAAGCAGCCATGGATCTGTAATGGTCCTGGAGATGTTGACGAGAACGGCGTACAGCCCCGCACACGTGGATCGTTGGCAGGCGAGGCGGGTCCGCTATCGCGGGCCCGCCTCCGCTGGCAGCATCTTGTCTTGGCCGATAGGCTAGGCTTTGCGCACTTGCACCGGATGGTTGTCGGGGGCGTAGCGCCGCACGGTGTTGACCAACGGCCGGCCCATGGAGGGAAAGTCGATCTCGATAGCGTCGCCGCCCTCGAACACGCCGCGGCTGGCGAAGGACAGCTTCATCGTGCCGAAAAAGTAGAGGTGCACATCGCCGGGCACCCGGAACTGGTCGTGCTTGAAATGGTGGTCCTCCATGTTGGCCAGCGAGTGGCTCATGTGCGCCTCGCCGGTGAGCAGCTCGCCCGAGTCATACAGCACATTCTCGCCGCGCAGGATGCGGCAGCGCCCGCGAATGTCCTGAAAATCCTCGTCGGTGACCAGCTCGGGGCCCATGGCGCAGGTGCGCAGCTTGGAGGGCGCCAGCCACAAGTAGTTCACCCGCTCCATGGCGTGATCCGACCACTCGTTGCCGATGGCATAGCCCAACCGATAGGGCACGCCGTCCTCGCCGATGATGTAGCAGCCGACGACCTCGGGCTCCTCGCCGCCATCCCGCGCATAGGAGGGGATATCGAGCTTGTCGCGATGGCCGCGCAGGATGACCCCGGTGCCCTTGATAAAGCACTCGGGGGCGATGCCGCGCTTGCCCGGCTCGGGCTTGCCGCCCTGCACGCCCATCTGGAACATGCGCTCCGAATCGGTTTGCGGCAGATCGGCGGCCTTGTGCATCTGGTCGCGGGCCTGGGTGCTGCCCAGATGGGTCAGGCCGGTGCCGCCGATGTAGCAGTGGCCGGGGTCGGGGTGATCCAACGGGGGCAATAGCCAGCCCTGCTTGCCGCCGGGCGCGGCCTGCCAGAATGCCGCATAGTCGATCTGCGGCGGTTGGTTCTCCGCCAACGCCTGGCGCACCGTCTCCTCCAGTGAGCGCCCGGTGGCGCGGGCGGTGCGGAACAGGTGATAGACGTGGGTCCACGCGGGATCGATGGCGGTAAGGTCGTGGGCGATATCCCCCTCGACGAGGCCCACGCGACGTCCCTCGCGAGGAAGCATGAACTGGATCAGATGCATCTCTCTTTTCCCTCCTGATAGCTATACGGTCTCACAGTGCTTGCGGTGCCTCTCATCCTGGGCGCGGCGAAACGCTCCCGCCTGCCTCCTCCGGCGCCGCGCTCGCCAGCGAGACGGCAGGCTGAGCCTCAGGTTTCAACCGCACCAGCGCGCTCACGAGCCCCCCGATGACGGCAAACGACGCGCCGGTGATGACAAAGACGCTGGACATGCCAAACCCGTTGGCGAGGCCGGCGCCCACCATGGGCCCCAGGGCCCGCCCTCCGGCCTGCACGCTGGTAGAGATGCCGAACATGGTGCCGCGACGCTCGGCCGGCGTGGTGCGCGCCGCCAGGGCGTTGGCCGTCGGCGCCGCGCCGCCCATGAACAGGCCCTGCAGGGCGCGCACGATGATCAGTTGCCCGGCGCTGGTGACATAGGCCTGGGGCACCTGCAGCGCGGCCACCCCCAGGATGCAGGTCACCAGCACCTTCTTCTGGCCGATGCGGTCGGCCATCCGGCCGATGCCCAGAGCGGCCACCGCGGTGGTCAGCCCCGATATCGACACCACCATGCCGGCCAACGTGGCCAGGCGCGAATGGTCCGACGCCAGCGATTGCACATAGAGCGACATGATCGGCTCCACCACGGCGACGGTAAAGCGGATGGCCCCCAGCGTCACCACCATCATGACGATATTGCGCGTCAGCACCTGACGCAAGGCCTCGTTGCGCGCCTTTTTGACCGTCGTGGTCGTCGGGCGGGCCTGGGCCGTGAACCGCTCGCGCACGAGCAGGGCGATGAGCACCAGCGCCACGCCCATCATCGCCGACGAGATGGGGAACACGGCGCGATAGCCATAGGTATCGGCCAGCACTCCGCCGATCAGCGGCCCGGTAGCCTGACCGGAGAGCTGCACCGTCTGCATCAGCCCCAGCGCCATGCCCAGATTCTCCTCCGGCGTCTCGGTGGCCACCAGCGTCATGGCGGCGGACACGGTGCCGGTAAAGGCGCCCTGCACCGTGCGGATGACGACCAGGTGCATCGGCGACTGGGCCAGGCTCATCAGCAACGCCATCACCGCGCCGGCCAGCGTGGCGCGGACGAGCATCACCTTGCGCCCATGTCGGTCGGCCAGCGTCCCCCAGATCGGCGCGGCGATCATCATCGCCACGGCGCTCCCCGTCTCAAA
>SKLG01000426.1 GCA_007123335.1 Anaerolineae bacterium
CCAAAGCGCAGCAATTGCTTGGGCAACGTGTGCCGACTTAATGGCCAGAGTCGTGTACCGCTACCACCAGCCAGAATGGTCACGTGCACGTTGCGCAGTTGGCCTTCCATCATTCTCTCCTAAGTCCTGGCTCATGGCGTAGGGCATCATCCAGAACCATTGTCTTCTCGATCGCGCATCGCTACATATAGATTGGGCTATCTAGTGAGCGACGATGTAGCTCATGTTGTCCACTCGTCGAACCGTGCCCTTGAGTTCCATCAGACACAAGGTGCTCGACACCACCGCTGGCGGCAGCCCCGACTGGCGTACCAACTCGTCGATGTGTAGCGGCTCGGCGCTCAGCGCGGCGAAAAGCGCCTTTTCGGTGGGATCGGTGGGCACACTCTGGCGCACCTCGCGTTGCTGCACCACGGTGCGCAGGTTCAGTTCCTCCAGAATATCCTCGACGCAGGTGACCAGTTTGGCCTCCCCACGCTGAATGGCCTGATTGGTGCCGGTGCTGGTGCGGTTGTGGATGTTGCCGGGTACGGCAAAGGTCTCGCGATCGTGTTCCAATGCGTATCGGAGGGTGATGAGCGCGCCGCTTTTCTGTCCAGCCTCGACAATCAGGGTGCCCAACGAGAGCCCGCTGATGATACGATTACGCGGCGGAAAGTTGCTAGCCGCTGGCCCGGTGCCCAGGCAGTAGTCCGATAGCAGAGCGCCGTTCTGGCAGATGCGTCGGGCCAGCTCACGATGTCGCGCTGGATAGACCATGTCCACACCGCTGCCCAGCACGGCCAGCGTGCGCCCGCCGGCATCCAACGCCGCCCGATGGGCGATGCCGTCGATGCCCAGGGCCAGGCCGCTGATGACGGTGATGCCCTGTTCGGCCAGGCCAGTGGCCAGTTGACGGGCCATCTCTTTGCCATAGACACTGGGGCTGCGGGTGCCGACCACGGCCACCGACCATTCGTCCTCGCTGGTGAGCTCACCGCGCACATAGAGGACGGGCGGCGGATCATCGATTTGCAGCAGGCGCGGAGGATAATCGGGATCGGGCCAGGTCAGCAGATGGATGCCCAGCTTTTGCACCCGCGCCAACGCAGCTTGGAGGTCCAGGCGCTCGCGATGGGCAATGAGCTGCTCGATGGCATCTTGAGGCAGACCCGCAGCGCGCAAGGTGGCCGTATTGGCATGCCAGGCAGCGCCGATCTCGCCGCAATGGTCAAGGAGCGCCCTGAGCCGCTTGGGACCTATGCCAGGAACCAGGTTAAACCCGAGCCAGTAGCCGATATCATCTGGAACCATTGCGACCTGCCGGAAATGGGTGGTTTGAATCTTGGCGCGGGCATCTTATCTGCCCTTCCCCAAAGCCTGTTTGTTAGATGACCCTGGGGCGCGGGCGTCTCGCCCACGTTCCCTCGAAAACGGCCGCTAGAGCCCCTCGGGGACGCGCACGACGACAACTCCCTTGTCCAGATCGATCTCTTGCACAACGTCGCGGATGGCGGGCAGCAACAGCTCCCCCTGGGGGCCGTCGATGACATAGACGTCGTTGGCGCCGGTGGGCAAGATCTCTTGGATCCGACCAAGTGGCTCACCATCGGTGGTGACGACAGAGAGACCTTCGATCTGGTGAAAATAGTACTGGCCCTCTTCCAGAGGCAGCGCATCCTCCATGGCGACGTAAATGTATGCGTCGCGCCAGGTTTCGGCGCTGTCGCGATCGAGGATGCCCTCTAGCTGCAAAAAGGCCTGGTTCTTGGGGGGATGCAGGGAGATGTTGCGCACCGCAAAAGGGATCTGCTGTTCGCCGAGATACACGGTATCCAGATCATAGAATCGCTGCGGATCCTCGGTGATGATCTCGGCCTTGAGCTCGCCACGCACGCCGCGGGGAGCAACGATGCGGCCGATCGTCAGGAATCCGACAACCTCTTCACTCTCGTTTCCAGGGGGTACCTCGACGCTAGGAGGCCGCCGATCCTCACGTCTGTCACGACGCTGGGAGCGGCGGCCCGCATCCTGCGCATCTGCGGCCATTAGACGATCTCTAGAATCGCGTGCGGTCGGTTCTCATTGGCCGCTGCCACGCGCAACAAGGAACGGGTCGCATTGGCGACGCGCCCCTTGCGCCCGATGACCCAGCCCTTGTCGTCGGGATGCACATACAGCTTGATCACGGTGGCGCGAGAGCTGCGTACTTCGTTGACCCGTACATCATCCGGGTTATCGACGAGCTCCCTGGCGATAAACTCGACAAGCTCTTTCATGCCTTATACTCTCCGCGGCTAGCTCTCTTGAGCAGGGGACTCTTCGGCCTGAGCACCCTCAGCGACGACCTCGGCCGTAGTGACATCCTCTTCTTCCTCAGCAGGCGCGACGCCCTCCAATATGTCGGTGACGCCCGTCTTGTCCAGCATGCGCTGGACCGCCTCGCTGGGCTGAGCGCCGCGGCGCAGCCAGTATAGGGCGCGCTCCTGATTAATGACCATAGTGGGCGGCTCGGTGCGCGGGTTATAGTTGCCGATGATCTCGATGAATCGGCCGTCGCGGGGCGATCGCTGGTCGGCGACCACCACTCGGTAATGGGGTTGCTTCTTGGCTCCAACGCGGGTCAGGCGAATCCTTACCATGCTCTTTTATCTCGTCCTTTATGCTTATACCGGTAGGCTGTACAACAGACCATTATACACCCAAAGCGTGGGCGGTGCGAATCTTTGAAAACGATATACCGCCTTTGCGATGAGCCGCGTTAGCCCATAAAGGGCAACTGCATGCGGCGACGACCGCGTTTGCCGCCGCCTCCGCCGCCACCAAACTGTTTCATCATGCGCTGCATATCGTTGAACTGGCGCAGCAGTTGGTTTACCTGTTGTACCGTGGTACCGCTGCCGCGGGCGATGCGCCGCTTGCGGCTGGCATTGATGATCTTGGGGTGGCGTCGCTCTTCACGAGTCATGGAGTTGATGATCGCTTCGGTGAGCTTGAGCCCTTGTTCGGTGGCCTCTTCGGGTAGCTCTTTGCTAAGTTGGCCCATGCCTGGGACCATGCCGAGCAGATCGCTGAGCGGACCCATGTTGCGTACGGCATCGAGTTGTTCGATGAAATCCTCAAAGGTGAAGGAAGCGCTGCGCAGCTTTTCCTCCATCTTGAGCGCCTGTTCCTCGGAGATCGATGCCTCGGCGCGTTCGATGAGGGTGAGCACATCGCCCATGCCCAAGATGCGCGAGGCCAACCGGTCGGGGTAGAACACCTCCAGGTCCGAGACCTTTTCGCCCATGCCCATGAACTTGATGGGCACGCCGGTCACCGCCCGAATCGAGAGCGCGGCTCCACCACGGGCGTCGGCGTCCACCTTGGTCAGGATGAGCCCGGTGATGTCCACCCGCTGATGAAAAGATTCGGCCACACTGACCGCTTCCTGTCCGGTCATGGCGTCGGCGACGAGCAGCACCTCTCTGGGCTGCACGCCAGCGCGGATCTGTTCCAACTCTTGCATCATCCGGTCATCGATCTGCAGGCGCCCCGCCGTGTCCAGGATGACGACGGTAAACCCCTCTTTTTTCGCGCGGGCCAGGGCGTTGGCGCAGATCTTGGGTGGAGCTACCTTGTCGCCCTCGCTGTGCACCGGCACATCCACCTGCCGCCCGAGGGTCTCGAGCTGGTCAATAGCGGCTGGGCGATAGACGTCGGCAGCCACCATAAGCGGGCGTTGGCCCTGTTTGCGCAGATATACGGCAAGCTTGGCCGCCATGGTCGTCTTGCCAGAGCCTTGCAGCCCGACGAGCATGATCACCGCCGGCGGCGTGCCGCCGAGATCGAGGGGGCTCGGCTCCCCCAGCAAGTCGACCAGCTCTTCGTTGACGATCTTGATGATGGTCTGAGCCGGCGTCAGCGACTTGATGACCTCCTCACCGATGGCACGATCCCCGACGCGCTTGACAAAGTCGCGCACGACTTTGTAATTGACATCGGCTTCGAGCAGTGCCATGCGCACATCGCGCATAGCCGTCTTGACGTCGCCCTCGCTCAGGCGTCCGTGGCGGGCCAGCTCGCGAAAGGTCTCTTGGATTTTATCAGAAAGTGATTCAAACACAGTAACCGTCCTATCAAATAGAGCACTCAGATATACCAATTATAGCAGTAGAACCCTTGTACGTCAAAGAAGTGATCGATTTGTGTGGCGCTCTCATCACTCCACCGGTAGGTCCGCGATCGTCTCGCGGACGTGGGTGCGCTCCGGATCGAGCATCTGGGTGAGTTCGGCAGCGCCGGTATGCACGACGACTTCGTGAAAGGCGCGCACATCCTCGTCGTCATCGCGAGCCACGATGACGCCCAACTTCCACACCACCTGTCCGTCATGAGTGCGCATGGTGGGACGCCATTGGGCGGGGATGTCGAGTTTGATATTCTCGATCACCGGATGGCGCAATTCGACCACATCCGGTTTGGTGAGTATCGCCTCATCCTCAAGCCAGACATAGGTTGTGCCTTGGCCGCCGGGTTGCCGGTGCCCCTGAAATCGCCCGAGATCGGGATCCCAACGGTCGATATAGATCGTCTCATTCTCTCCCAGTGGCGTGTTCTCAATGCGCAACAATACCGCCCGCACCTCACGGATGGAAAAGGTCTCCAGCGGCGAGATATGTGCCCTTGCCTCTACCGCTTCGCCCTCGGCGAATATCACGTCTGGCAGCGTCAGGGTAAGATGGCAGTCAGTATGGGTGATCTCGCGCTGATAGCGGTCGCGCGCCGAGCTCAACATGGGCGGCATCGACTCCACAAAGAACTCTTGTTGGGCTTGCAGTGGCTCGCCCTTGTCGAACTCGAGGGCTGCGTGTATCGTCCAACGTAGAGCGCAAAGATGGCCATGGTGGGTAGGCAGGGCATCGGCCGGTATGGTAAAGTGAAAGGGATAGGTGGCGCAAGAGGTGCGGTGCACCACGCTGGGCGGCAATAGCTCATCTTCCTGCAGCAAGTATTGTCGCGATTCACGGACAAGCTCGGGTCCGTCCTCTCCAGTATTGGTAGCGGCGTGATGGCCATAGGAGCCGTGACAGGCAACAAAGACGCGCAGCCCGGTCGTGTGAAAGGTATTCTCGGCGTCCAATTGCACATAGCCGTTGAGTGGCTCTCCGGGGCTATAGCGAGCATTCGCGGTGTCCAGGGTGATGCGTATGGTAGCTCGCGGTGGGAGGGCAGGGGCTCGAGTCTGAGCTATCAACCATCCCACTGCCAACCCCAGAACGCCGCCCAAGAGGCCCCCGCTAAGGGCGCCGACAACCAACCCTAGCAGGCCCCGATTCCAGGCGCCAAGCAATGCGCTGAGGATAAGCAGCAGCGCCAGACCGCCGACGAGGCCCTGCGCCGCACCTCTGCGCACATGCTCTGGCCAATCGCGCAGCCAGGGCAGACGCTGGGCCGCTGTGTGGGCTGTCTGCCATAACCGCCGTAGAACGGCCATCTCTGCCTCCATTCCCTGTGACAAAACCGGCTGCCAAGCCGACGTCACAATCTGGAAAATGCCACCTATTCTCGCTGCCAACGTATCTTTTGCTCTATTATACCATGAAGCATGGCTCAGGAAAAGGCGTGAGCGCTGAAAAAGGCTCCGGCTCGATGTGAAACATCGTCTGTCTTGTCGATTAGGACGCGGCAACGGCGGAAAAGATGCGCGCGGACAAGGGGG
>SKLG01000569.1 GCA_007123335.1 Anaerolineae bacterium
AGCTTGCCCTCCACGTGCAGCGGCGCCACCATCAACGCGCGCAGATCGGGGCTCGACTCCAAAGGCAGAAAATCAGGGTCGTTGCGCACATCGCCGATGACCCGCGTGCGGCGTTCTTGGAGCGCATGCCCGGCGATGCCCTTGCCCAAGGGCATCCCCAGCGCCTGGGCAAGATCCGTTTCCGAGGCGTAGCGAGGATAGAGACGGCGGCCCGACTCGTCCAACAGGTGAACGACACACTTGTCGGCGCGGGGCACCAGGTGCAAGATGGTGTGCACGATGGTATCAAAAAGCTCGCCCAGCTCTAGCTTGTGCGAGAGATGCTGCGCGATGCCCAGGACGAGCTCGCGTCGGGTGTCCTCGCGATCCATGGCATGAGCAAAGAGCACGCCGACGGCCAGCAGGCAAAAGATGAGCAGCGCCTGCACCAGCGTCACCAAGGCGACGCCAAAGGTGATGATGCCCCAGGCGATGGACAGCATAGAGGCCACCGCCAAACCGAGGAGAATATACCATCGAAAGCGCCAGGTTCTGGACATGGTCACCTCATCAAAGCGAAAGCACGGGATCGTTGGAAACGACGCCGTTCTATTGCCAGGGCGCGCCTTGATGCGCCTGCCCCGACGGGTAACGAGTATAGGCCAGGGGATGGGCACGTGTCCAATCGTGCGAACGCACGCGTACATTGACGCCAGGGAATAGTTTGGGTACTATGAAGCCATCGATAAAATCTGGCGTCTTGTTGGCCCAGATCAAGGAGTGGCTATATCTGTTGTCCGGCCTCTCTGAGGCCTTTATCGTCGCCAAGGAGCCGTCCTCGATGGCCAAATATCCCAAAACCGTGTTCATCCTGGGCACCAACCGCAATATCGGCAAGTCGGTTACCTCCATCGGCATCATTTGCAAGCTCTTGTCTGAAGGCATGGGCTATACCACCGACGAAATCGGTTACATCAAACCAGTGGGTCAGGAGACGTTGACGGTGGTCGATGGTCGCGGTGTGTCCATCGAAGCCGACAAGGATGCCGTGCTCATCACGTCACTCATGGGCATCGAATGCCCTGGGTACGAAAAGATCAGTCCTGTGGTATGGCAGAGCGGGGTCACCGCCGATTTCATCGACGAGGCGGGCCAGGGTGATCCCGTAGGTGGGCGGCAGGCGTTTCTGGATCGTATCCGCGACGCCTACGAGCATGTGTCCCAGAACAAACGTATCGTCATCGTCGAGGGTACCGGGCAGCCGGGCGTCGGTTCGGTGGCCGGCATCTCCAACGCCGATGTGATCAACCTCTTGCGCGAGATGGGCGCACCGGTATACGCTGTCATGGTGGCCAGCGGTGGCATCGGCAGCACCATCGACCAGATCTTTCCCTACCTCATGTCCGCCGAGCACATGGGCACGCGCATCGACGGGATCGTTATCAACAGCGTTTTTGGCAGCAAGATCGACAAGATCCAGCACTATATCGAGACCTATTACGACAAGGTCTTTCCGCCCATCTATGGCAAGTACATCCACGACTCGGCCCCTCCGCCGATTCTCGGCTTTGTGCCGGCGGTGCCCGAGCTTGGCTTGCCCACCATGCGCCTCATCGCCGAATACTTTGGCACTCGGCCGGCGGCAGCCATGGAGATCATCGCCCCCCAGGATTTTGACAACGGGGCTTGCCGGCTCGTGCGTGACCTCAAGGTGTTGAGCCTCGACTTTGGCTACGAGTCGTTGCTCCGCCCTGGCGATGCCGTCATCATCGGTGTGAATGCCAACGACGCCATCCTGGCCATGCTGCTGCTCCATGAGCGTATGGTGCGCAGGCAGGGCAGCGGCCTGGCGGGGATGATCCTCTCTTGCAAGCAAGTCGGCGGCCTGGCGAGCCAGATTCGCGATCTTATCGAGCGCGGCGATCTGCCCACCATCACCCTGGATTATGACTCGGCGGATATCGTCGCGCGTATCGAGAGCATGACCATCAAGATACAGCCCTACGATGTGGGCAAAAAGGAGTTGATCGCCAAGGCCTTTGACAAGAGCCTGAACCTCTGGCCCGATCTGAACGGCGCTTGAGCGTCGCCTGAGTGGCGCTTGCGCGTCGCTCAGGCGTCGCCCAAGCGCGTCGTCGTTGCCTCGCATGCAAGCCGGTGCGCCGGCTTGCACATCTTCCCCCTGGAGCCTTCTTTGACAGCCTTGGATCGCTGTGCTATGATGAATCCCGACTTTTTACTAGGGATTCGCCATGAAACTCACTGCACGCGAGAGAACGGGACTACGGGCCATGGTCGAGTTCGCCCGTCGCCATGGCCAGGGCCCCACGGCCTTGAGCGAGGTCGCTAGCGCCCAGGATCTGCCCCTGCCCTACCTGGAGCAGGTGGTGGCTCTGTTGCGCCGCGCCGAGCTGTTGGAGAGTGTCCGTGGCGCCCACGGCGGCTATATGCTGGCCCGAGACCCGGCCGAGATCAGCGCCGGGGATGTCTTTCGCGCCGTCGAGGGCTCGTTGATGACCCTCGACTGTATGCGCACCGATGGCTCTTGCGAACGAGAGCCGATCTGCGCCACCCGCAACGTCTGGCAGATCATCGTCGATCGACTGGAGGATACGCTGGATCACACCTCGCTGGTCGACGTCCTGGCCTGGGACGCTGACGAGCACTATCGCGAAACGCTCAGCGCCATGATAAAGGATGATAACCGATGTGGGCCAGAATAAAAGAAGATATTGATACTGTTTTCGCCAAAGACCCCGCCGCGCGCTCGTGGTGGGAGGTACTCACCTGCTACCCCGGCCTGCACGCCATCTGGATGCACCGCATCGCCAACAAGCTATGGGGTTGGCGGCTGCGCTGGCTAGCGCGCTTTACGTCGCACATCAACCGCTTTTTAACCGGCATCGAGATCCATCCTGGGGCCACCATCGGGCGGCGCTTTTTCATCGATCACGGCATGGGCGTCGTTATCGGCGAGACGGCCGAGATCGGCGACGATGTGCTGATGTACAAGGGCGCTGTATTGGGCGGCACCTCGCTGGAAAAGGGCAAGCGCCACCCCACCATCGGCAACGGCGCCGTCATTGGCTCCAATGCCGTCGTTCTGGGGCCGATCACCGTCGGCGACAACTCGCGCATCGGCTCGGGCGCCGTGGTGGTCAAATCGGTGAATCCCGATTCCACCGCTGTGGGCGTGCCGGCCCGCGAGGTGCGCGGCCCACGGGTGGAGGAAAAGCCGGCGATTCAGCTCCAGCACGGCCGGCTGCCCGATCCGGTGGCCGATGCCTGCATACAGCTTGAGGAGCGCCTTATGGAGCTGGAGGCCGAGATGCGCGATATGCGCGCCATGCACACCGCCCCCAACAGGCAGGCTCACGCCGAGACGGTGGCCGATGCTGGCGGCTGATGCGGCGTCGGTGCGTATATTCGTACAGAATGAGCTAATCATGACGAGGAAGGGATGATGTCGAACAAATCCCGGTTCATATATCTGGATCATGCTGCGACCACGGCGGTGGATCCACGGGTTGTCGAGGCCATGCTGCCCTATTTTGAACACAGCTATGGCAACCCTTCGAGTGTGTATCGCTTTGCCGGCCAGGCCCAAGAAGCCCTCAACACCTCTCGGCGAACTGTGGCCGATATCCTCGGCTGTACGCCCAAGGAGATCGTCTTTACCGGCTGTGGCACCGAGAGTGACAACCTGGCCATTCGTGGCGTCGCGTGGGCGTCGCGGGAGCGGGGCAACCATATCATCACCACCCCCATCGAGCACCACGCCGTCGAGACCACCTGCCACCAACTGGCCGAGCACTGGGGCTATCGACTCACCGTCGTGCCGGTGGACCGCCATGGTATGGTCGATCCCGACGACATTGCCCAGGCCATCACCGACGAGACGGTGCTGATCAGCGTCATGTACGCCAACAATGAGGTGGGCACCATCGAGCCGCTGGCCGAGATCGGCGAGATCGCCCGCAAACGGGGGGTTCACCTGCACACCGATGCCGTCCAGGCCGGCGGGAGCCTCGATATCAACGTGGATCGCCTGAACGTGGACCTGCTGTCCCTCTCGGGCCACAAGTTCTATGCACCCAAGGGCGTGGGGGTGCTGTATGTGCGCGAGGGCACGCCACTGCTGCCTATCCAAACCGGAGGAGGACAGGAGGGCCGCCGCCGCGCCGGCACCGAGAATATCCCCTACATCGTCGGCCTGGCCCGCGCGTTAGAGCTGGCCAACGATGACCGTGAGAGCGAGGCGCAGCGGTTGGCGGCTCTCCGCGACCGGCTCATCGCCGGCGTGCTTGGCGCCATCCCCGACGCGTTTCTCACCGGACACCCCACCCAGCGACTGCCCAACAGCGCCAGTTTCTGCTTTCAGGGCATCGATGGGGAGGCCACGCTGCTGCAACTGGATCTGGCCGGTATCGCCGCCAGCAGCGGCTCGGCCTGTGCGTCGGGGGAAGCAGAGCCCTCCCACGTGCTCACGGCCATGGGCATTGAGCCAAGGCTGGCGTTGAGCAGCTTGCGGCTGACGCTGGGGCGCGAGAACACGGCCCAAGACGTCGATGATGTCCTTGGCGTGTTGCCCGACATCGTACGCAAGTTGCGCGCCCTCTCGCCGCTGTATCCGATGCCGGTCAGCGAGGCTTGAGCCAGACAAAAGACGCATACCGGTGATAGCCGGGTGCCGAAAGACATTCAAATCCGTGGAGGTTCCATGTATTCTGAGACGCTCATCGATCATTTCCAGAACCCGCGCAATGTGGGGGTCATCGCGGACCCCGATGGCTATGCCAAGATAGACAGCCCCGTGTGTGGCGACCTCATGGAGATCTATATCAAGGTCGAGGACGACGAGATCGCCGACGTCAAGTATCGCACCTTTGGCTGTGCGGCGGCCATCGCCTCGAGTTCTATGGCCACCGAGATGATCCTGGGCCAGCCGCTAGAGGTCGCCGAGGAGCTGACCGACGCCAAGGTGGCCGAGGCCCTGGGCGGGCTGCCGGAGGCCAAAGTACACTGTTCGGTGCTGGCGGCCAGCGCGCTGCATGCCGCCATTCAGGACTATTATGCCAAGCATCCCCAATCGGCCAAAGCCGAGGCCTAGACGTTCCGGCGCTGGCCCCTGCCGCAGATGGGCATGAACAAGGGCTCGGACGTGGCGGTGGCCATGAGCGGCGGCGTCGATAGCTCGGTGGCGGCCGCTTTGCTGCAAGAAAGCGGTCATCGCGTGGTGGGCGTGACCATGCGGCTGTGGCGCGAGCCATCGGCGATTGACGTCGCGGGAGAGCTGGGCAGGCCGGACGATATCGAGGCAGCCAGGGCTGTTTGCGCCCATTTGTCCATTCCTCATCGCATCCTCGACGCCCGCGAGACCATGGCGCGGCAGGTGGTCGACTATTTCATTGACGAGTATACGCGAGGGCGCACCCCCAATCCCTGCGTGCGCTGCAACCAACAAGTCAAATTCGGCTGGCTGCTGGACCAGGTGCGCGCCATGGGGCTGGAGCGGCTGGCTACGGGGCATTATGCGCGCGTTCTGCAACGGGATGGCGAATGGCAATTGCTCCGTGGGGTTGACAGACGCAAGGATCAGTCCTATTTTCTGAGTCGTCTGGGGCAACAGGAGCTGTCCAGGGCACTCTTTCCGCTGGGGGCGTGGACCAAAGAGCAGGTGCGCGAGTGGGCGCGCC
>SKLG01000502.1 GCA_007123335.1 Anaerolineae bacterium
GCCGCAAACCAGCCATAGGCCGAGGCCAACGGCAGCACATAAAAGAGCACATTCAGGGGATACAGCGCCGAGTGCTGCCCCGCCGCCAAAAAGGGCGCCCCGCTCAGGATATAGGGATTCCACAGCGGCAGCTCGCCCTGGCGCAGCGTCTCCACGATGAACCGCTTCCAGGGATAGTTCTGCAGGTAGAGGTCGCTGAGCAGCTCATTGTGCGGCGCGGCGATGCCCAGCTCCTCAGCATAGCTTGCCCATGGCGCCCAGGCCAGGGCATTATCCGCCGGGAGCATCGTCCGGCCGCCCACCGTGACGGGCCAAAAGAACAATAGCGCCAGCAGCCCGTACATCAGCAGGATGGCGAGGTCCATGGCGATTTTCGTTCGGAGTTTGGATGTGCGCAATATGCCCCCTAAACCTCGCGTCGTCGGCGCCGACAAAACGCAGTTCACCAGCGCCCCATGCTTCCGCGTCCCTGATGGGGAGGATGCGCTCCAGCCACGGTGGGGATAGGCAGAGCCCAGGGGCACGGGTAGTAGACAGCGAGCACGCGGGATTATACCCATTGCCCCCAGAGATGACAAACTTTGACAAGTGTGTCCCTATACGGTATACTCTTTCTGGCTGGATGGAGGGCCATTCACGCGTTCTGGAGGGATGGCAGAGTGGTTGATTGCGGCGGTCTTGAAAACCGTTGATCGCAAGATCCGGGGGTTCGAATCCCTCTCCCTCCGCCTGGCTTAACAACGAATCGTTTGGGGAGGTGCCGGAGTGGACGATCGGGGCCGCCTGCTAAGTGGTTGTAGGGGTTATACCCTACCCAGGGTTCGAATCCCTGCCTCCCCGCTGGAGTCTGTCGTCGAGCGCGCACCAAAAGCGCGCGATTTGCACAGCCCCACGTACCATGCTAAGATGATCTCGCCCGAGAGGGCCTGATCTCCTTGCGCCCGTACCTCAATTGGATAGAGGGCCGGTCTACGAAACCGTAAGTTGGGCGTTCGAGCCGCCCCGGGCGCATCCTGGCGCAGAGTGTGGCGTTGATGATAACGCGAGCGTTGTCACCAACGCCACACCCTGCGCTTTTTCATGTGTGCGCCTCATCTGCACATCAGCTCAGCTACGTGATAATGCTCTTTACTTTGGCTCCAGTCTTATTACCAACTCTGCATCCAGCGCCTCGGCCACTTGTTTCAAAAAGGGCAGGCGCGGCGTGCTACGCCCGCTCTCCAATCGGGCAATGCTAGGCTGCTTTGTGCCCACCCTGCGAGCCAGTTCCGCCTGGGTCAACCCCCGAGCCATGCGCAGCCTGGCCACCTGATAGGCGGGTTCTAGCGCTTCGTATTCCGCACGCACCTCAGGATCCTGCAAAAGCTCCTCTTTGATGCTCTCAAAAGGAACCGTCGTCTCACTCATTCTTCACGCTCCCTCATATCGGCCCAACGTCTCAGGGCAGTGTCTATCTCTCGTCGAGGTGTTTTCTGACTCTTTTTACGATATCCATGCAAGAGAATGAAACGCCTGCCCACATGGGCAACATAGAACACGACCTGGTCCGGCTCGCAATTCCCAGAGCCCTTGTTCCATCGGTCGAACGTGCGGCAATCCGAGTAGATTCCCAAACTCTGCCAGCAGAGTGATCACTCGGAGCATCTGCGCCCGTTCCTTCTTGGGCAGTTCCTCCAGGAACTCTCGTACAGGAACTCTGCCGCGCACATCGCGATAGAACTCGACAGACCAGTTGAGCTGTTCTTCCATGTTTCTATCCTCATTATAACCCATGAGTTATCAAAATGCAAGGAGAATCAGAAATGATCGGGCGATGAGCCGAATCAGGCTTGCTGCAGGATTTCGTGTTGATCTATAAGCCATCACAGCGTACAATGCATCTAGAATACTCGCGGATTCTATGTCCGTTATACTTGACGTTGCGGTGCCCTATCCGTCTCGCCCGGGTTCTCGCAGAAAGAGATGCACCCATGACCACCGAAGTCGAAGCCCGCTATATCGTCCCCGATCGCGTGCTCTTTCGTCAGCTCTTGCAGTTGCGCACCCTCGGCCCTTTTCGCGTCGAGGCCATGGGCACCGTCAAGATCGTCGACGACTATATGGACACCCGTGGCAAGGCGCTGTTGCGCCAGGGCTGGGCCTGCCGGCTGCGCTCGCAGGATGGCGCCTGGGTGCTCAACCTCAAGGGCCCCGGCGAGGTGCGCAACGCCGTCACCTCGCGCCCCGAGCTCGAGGTCACCCTGCACGATCGCATCACCGATGCCGCCCACTGGCCACGCGGCCCCATCCGCGACCGGGTGATCGAGCTTACCGACGGCCTGCCACTGCGCCGCCTGCTGCGCATCAAACAGACCCGCCACCAGTTTCTGTTGACCGATGGCCCTCGATCCGTGGCCCATCTCTCCCTGGATGTGGTGCGCACCTCGGGGCGTGGCGTCGACTATCGCGCCCATATGCTCGAGTGCGAGCTGGTCGATGATGGCGAGATCGACGATCTCGACCGCCTTGAGACGAGTTTCCAGAGCTATTTGCTCATCCCTGAGCCCAAATCCAAGCTGCAACGCGCTCTGGAACTCATCGAGACCGGCAGCTCGGTGGAGGAGGTCATCGCCCGTGGCACCCATCCCGTGCCGTTGGAGACGATGGTGCAACGCTATGGGGTGGATGAGGACCAGGCCAGCTCGCTGGCCGCCATCGCCCAGCAGCTCTTTATCGGGCTGGCCCCGTGGCACGAGCTTGCCGACACGGCACTGCCCCTCTTGCGTACCGCCGCTCTGCTCCACGATATCGGCGACGCGCCTGGCCTTGCGCGCCGCCGCCGAGCCAAGCGCCACATCGTCGGACGCGACATTTTGCTCCGTCAGCCCATCGAAGGGATCGCCGAGGAGGAGCAGCGGGTGCTGGCGGCGACGGCCTACCTTGCGCGCCGTTCGGTGACTGAGGAGCGCATCGCCGAGATCCTGCCGCCGACGATGGACGCCGACGCCCGCCGACGAGGGCTGGTCATCGCCAGTCTGGTGCGCATGGCCCGGGCGCTGGCTCGCGGCGGCGATGAGGGGACGACGATTCAATCCATCCAGGACGCCAGGGGCGGTCCCACCATCGCCTTGAGCGGTCCCCGCGCCCACAAGAGTGTGACCCGTGCCCGTAAGCGAAGCGATTTGTGGGAGCTGGCCTTTGACATCCCGCTAACCTGGCGCGTCGCGGCCAACGTGCCGGGCGCCTTGTTGGTCGGCGGCCCCATGCTTTATGTGGACGACTCGATGGCCCAGGCGGCCGCCAAGGTCTTGTCTTCCCATTTCGAGGAGATGCTGCGCCACGAGGAGGGCACCCTCCATGGCCGCGACATCGAGGAACTCCACGACATGCGCGTGGCCACCCGCCGCCTGCGCTCGGCCCTCAGCCTGTTCGGCCCCTATATCGCCGGGGCCATCGCCGAGTGTCGCGGCCCTGATTGTATCCTTCCCGACGCCCTGGAGCGCGACGTCAACGATCGGCTCCGCTTCCTGGGGGCGGTCCTGGGTGATGTGCGCGATCTGGACGTGGCACTGCAGAACGTCAAGGCTTTTGCCGCCACGCTGCCGTCGGAGCAAGCGCGCACGTTGCGCCCTTTGCGCGGCGCCCTGCGTCTGGAGCGTCGCGCGCCCCGTCGCCGCCTGCGAAACGTGCTACGCAGCCGCGCCTATGCCCGGCTGCAAGAGGATATGCGCGCGCTATTGGCCCGCCTGGAAGCATCGGAGGAGCCGGACAAGCTGCACACGGTGGGGAACGTGGCGCCGCGGTTGATCCATCTCTCGTGGGAGCGGGTTCTGGCCTATGACACCATCTTAAAGGGGGCGCCGGTAGAGGTCTTGCACATGCTGCGCATCGACTGCAAGCGCCTGCGCTACGCTCTCGAGTTCTTTGAGTCGGTGCTCCCCGCCGATCTGGTGGCCATGATCGACCACGTCAAGGGGATGCAGGATCATCTCGGCGACATGCACGACGCAGCGGTGGCCATGGAGATGCTGGATGCCTTTATCGAGGTTCAGTCGCTGAGCGCAGAGCCCGATGCCGGCGGTTTGGAGGGCGTTCGCAACTATCGCGCCGAGTGTCAGCGGGTGATGGTCGACAAAGAGGATACCTTCCCCAAGGCGTGGAAGCGCTTTCGGCGCAAAAAGAACCGGCGCCGTTTCGACGCGTTGTTATCCTAAAGGTGCCGGGCACCTTCTGAGGTGCCCGGCACCTGGCGTCCGACGCCTGGCGTGCTCAATCCATCTTGCGGCGACCGGCCAACGCCTCGGCCAGCGTGACGCGGTCGGCGTACTCGAGATCGCCGCCGCGCGGCAACCCCAGCGCCAGGCGCGTCACCGCCACCCCCGTTGGCTCCAGCAGGCGCGAGAGGTACATGGCCGTGGCGTCGCCCTCGAGGGTGGGGTTGGTGGCCACAATGATCTCCACCACCTCGCGGCCCACTCGCTGGACCAGCTCGCGCATGTGCAGCTCGTCGGGGCCGATGCGCTCCATCGGCGAGATGTGGCCGTGGAGCACGTGATATTGCCCCTTGTAGCGGCCGGTGTTCTCGATGGCCAGCACATCCAGCGGCTGCTCCACCACGCAGATCGTGGTCCGATCTCGGGCCGGGTCGGCGCACACCGCGCAGGGGTCCTCCTCACTGATGTTGCAGCATACAGAGCAGAGCACCGTGTTGAGGTGCAGGTCCAATAGCGCCTCGCCGAGGATGCGGGCATCCTCCTGCCCCGAGCGCAACAGATAATAGGTCAGGCGCGAGGCCGTCTTGGGGCCGATCCCCGGCAGCCGGCTAAAGGCCTCGACCAGCCGGCTGACCGCCTTGGGTGTCGCCGATGATGTCATGGACGCTAAAAGAGGCCCGGGATGTCGACGCCGCCAGTCAGCGGCCCGAGTTTGTCGGCGGCCAATTGCTGCGATTTGCTCAGCGCCTCGTTAAACGCCGCCATCAATAGGTCCTGGAGCATCTCTACATCCTCGGGGTCCACCACGTCGGGCTGGATGGTGATGGAGCGCAGCTCCTGGGCGCCGGTCATCTCGATGGTGACGGCGCCGCCACCCACACTGACGGTGACGACCTCATCCTCCAAAGAGGCTTGCGCCTCGGCCATCTGCCGCTGCATCTCCTCCAACTGCTTCATCATCGAACCTTGAGAGCCCGGAATGCGTCCGGCGCCTCCACGTCCTTTACGAGCCATCGTTACGATTCTCCTTTCTTGGCGGACAGGGTCACATTGACCACCCTGCCCCCTCGTTCCTCTAAGCGTTTGACCGCGGGATGGTTCAAAAGTGCGTGACGTGCGTCTTTCGACTCGGAGTTTTCTGTCTTGATCGGCGGCTTTTCCACGGATTGAGACTTGAGGCGCTCTGGCGGCGCGGCAAAGAGATCGGTATTGCCATCGCCCGTTGCCGTGCCCCCGCCGCCGTCGTGGCCCTGAGCCGCGCGACAGCTCTCGGCGTCGAGGACGCACTGCACCCGGCAGGACCGCTCCAGCACCTCCGAGGCGGCCTCCTCAAGGATGCTCAGTCGCTTGTCGTCCGCCAGCATGTCGCGGTGAAAGCTGGCCTCGCAGGCTAGCGTGATCTGATCGTCACGCACCGCGATGGGATAGGTCGAATTGAGCAACGCATGCACCTGCAGGTTGCGCGCCTTGA
>SKLG01000545.1 GCA_007123335.1 Anaerolineae bacterium
AGCAAGAGATCGCCCGGGTGAACACCGGCGTCGAGCAGGGCGTGTCGGGGATGCGCGTGGTCCAGTCGCTGTCGCAAGAGTCCTTCACCCTGGAGCAGTTCGAGCAGCTCAGCCTGCGCAACATGAAGGCCAACCTGCGGGTGAGCCTGCTCTTTGCCGCCATCTTTCCCACGATGACCATCACCAACGCGCTGGGCATGGCGCTGGTGATCGGCTATGGCGGGATGCTGGTGATCGAGGGCGCGGCGACGGTGGGCCTGCTGCTGGCCTTTTTGGGCTATATCCACCGCTTCTTTGGGCCGCTGCGCGAGCTGAGCCTGGTGTACAATTCCTTCCAGGCGGCCGCCGCGGCCCTGGATCGCATCGCCGAGTACCTCGACCGCGAGCCCGAGATCGACGACCCCGCCCAGCCAGAGCGCCCGCAGAACGGCTTTCGGGGCGAGGTCGCCTTTGAGGGCGCGACCTTTGGCTATGGCGACGAGCCGGTGCTCCAGGGGTTCGATCTGCACGTGGACGCCGGCGAGACGGTGGCGCTGGTGGGGGCGACGGGCGCGGGCAAGAGCACCATCGCCGCGTTGACGGCGCGGCTGTACGACGTCCAAGAGGGGGCGGTGCGCCTGGATGGCGTGGATGTGCGCCGCATCGCCCTGGACGAGCTGCGGCGCCTGGTGATGATCGTGCCGCAGAACGTCTACCTCTTTCCCGACACCATCCGCGAGAACATTCGCTACGGCGATCCCACCGCCAGCGACGAGCAGGTCGAGGCCGCCGCCCGACAGGCCCAGGCCCACGATTTCATCAAAAAGCTGCCCAGGGGGTATGATACATCGGTGGGCGAGACCGGCGCGCTCCTCTCCGGCGGCCAGCGCCAACTGGTGGCCCTGGCCCGGGCGCTGCTCACCGATCCCAAGATCTTGATCCTGGACGAGGCCACCGCCAACGTGGACGCCTATACCGAGGCGCTGATCCAACGGGCGATGGAGGCCATCGCCCAGGAGCGGACGCTGATCATCATCGCCCACCGCTTTTCGACGCTGGCCCAGGCGGACCGCATCGTCGTCCTTGAGGATGGCCAGGTGGTGGGGCAAGGCATTCACCGCGAGCTTGTCGAGGAGAACCCCGTCTACCAGCGTCTCTACCGGCGACAGTGGGCGGAGGCGGGCGCAGCGCTGGGCGCCACGCCCAGCGCCACGCTCGGCGTCGCGCCCTCGACGCCCGACGATTTCTAGTAGGAGAAATGGATGCAACGCGATCCACGCACATATCCCGATTTCGAGTTCAACCTGCGCGAGCTCGCCGGCTCCATGGGCGATTTCGGCACCCTCTTCCCCTTGGCGGTGGGCCTCATCGCCGTGAACGGGATGGACCCAGTGGCGCTGTTCGTCATGCTCGGCCTGGTGAACGTGGCCACCGGCCTGATCTATCGTTTGCCCATGCCGTTGGAGCCTAAAAAGGTCATCTCGGTAGCGGCCATCGGTCAAGCATGGCCGGCGTCGCTGGTGGTGGCCTCGGGGCTCGGCCTGGGGCTGCTTTGGATCGTCCTGGCCTTGAGCGGAGCGATGCGCAAGGTGACGGCCATCACGCCGATCTATGTGGTGCGCGGCATCCAGCTTGCGCTGGGCATCATCCTGGGCATGCAGGCGGTGAGGATGGCGGCGCCCGAGCCCTGGTGGGGACTGGTGGCGGTGGCCGTCATCCTGCTGCTGCGCCAGAACCGCTACGCCCCGGCGGCCATCGTCATCATGGGCCTCGGTGTGGCCCTCATGGCCTGGCGCGGCGACCTGCTGCCCAACCTTGTCTTTGGCGTCGGCCTGCCGCGCTTTGCCGTGCCCGCGCCATCCGATATCTGGCAGGCGATGGTCCTGGCCGGCTTTGCCCAGATTCCGCTGACCATCAGCAACGCCGTGCTGGCCACGGCGGTGATGATCCGCGACCTCTTTCCCGACAAGCCGGTGAGTGAGGACCGGTTGATGCTCAACCACGGCGTGATGAACCTCGCCTCCTCCCTCTTTGGCGGCATGCCCATGTGCCACGGCTCTCAGGGACTGGCCGGACAGTATTATTTCGGCGCCCGCACCGGCGGCACCAACATCCTCGAAGGGCTGATCGAGATCTCGCTGGGGATCTTTTTAGGGCGCTCGCTGCTGGGCATCCTCTCGGCCTTTCCCATGCCGCTCATCGGCGGGATGATGTTCATGGTGGGCATCGAGCTGGCCCGCAACGTGGTGCCTCTCGCCGCCACGCCCAAGCTACGCTGGGCGTTGGCGGTCGCGCTGGTCACCGCCGCGCTCTCGGTGGTGACGAATATGGCCATCGGCTTTTTGGCCGGGTTGGCGCTGGCCTGGGTGCTCAAGTGGCGCTGGCCGCATCTTCTCCCAGAACAAGCTCTCGCTCAATAGAAAGGATATCCAGAACGCATGATCGCTATCCAAACCCACGACCTGACGCGCTACTATGGCGAGCTGTGCGCCGTGAACCACCTCGATCTGACGGTGGAACAGGGCGAGCTGCTGGCCTTTTTGGGGCCCAACGGCGCCGGCAAGACGACGACGATCCGCATGCTCACCGGCCTCATCCAGCCCACCGAGGGCAGCGCCGTGATCGACGGCTATGATGTGGTCCGCGAACCGCTGGCGGTCAAGGAGCGGGTGGGCGTGGTGCCCCAACGCTCGAACCTCTACGCCGAGCTCAGCCTGCGCGACAACCTGATCTTTTGCGGCAAGCTCTATGGCCTGCCGCGCCGCCAACGACAGGAGCGGGCCGAGGCGCTGTTGCACGAGTTTGACCTCGCCGAGCGCGCCGACAGCTCCTTTGCCGCGCTCTCCGGGGGGATGAAGCGCCGCCTGACCATCGCCGCCGCGCTGATGCACACGCCGCCGATCCTCTTTCTCGACGAGCCCACCACCGGACTGGACGTGCGCAGCGCCCGCAACCTGCGGGCCACCATCGAGCGCCTGCGCGGTGAGGGCACGACTATCTTTTTGACCACCCACCTCATCCACGAGGCGGAACAACTGGCCGATCGGGTGGCCATCATCGTCCGTGGCGCGCTGGCCGCCGTGGGCACGCCGGCCGAGCTGTGCGCCAACTATCAGCAGGAGCAGGCGCTGCTGGTGCGCCTGTCGTCGCTGCCCGAGGAGCTGCTCGGGGCGCTGGACGCGTCGGAGGCGATCCTGAACGTCTCGCGGGTGGGCGGTGTGGCCGACACCCAGCTTCGCCTGGTGGTGCGCTCGGTGGATGAGGCGCTGGCCGAGATACAGGCCTTCACGCGGCAGAACGGCAGCCGCATCGAAGAAGTGCAAACCGCCAGGCTCTCGCTGGAGGATGCCTTTGTGCAGATCACCGATCTCGACAGCGAAATCATGCAGATCAACAACGTCGCTCAAGGGGGCAGAGGACAATGACATCGTTGGCAGCGGGACGACGACAAGTGATCAGGGCGTGGCACATCACCGCCAAGGACATTCGCACCTACTACCTCAAGCCGCCCTTGATCAGTTGGGGGATGCTCTTTCCGGTGGTATTGTTCCTGGCCTTTTACCTGCGCGACCCAGGCGACATGCGCGCCGCCATCCCGGGCCTCATCGGCATGACCGTCCTCTTTGGGGCCACCTCGGTGGAGGCAGTGGCCATTGCTTTTGAGAAGCGCATCGGCGCCATGGAGCGGCTGTTGATGGCGCCCATCGCCCCCTATACGCTGGTGCTGGCCAAAACCGCCAGCGGCGCGGTCTTTGGGCTGGCCACCGGCCTGTTGACCTGGATCTTGAGCACGCTGATCTGGCGCCTGCCGCTGTCGCTGGGCGGCGCCGTCGCCTCCATCGTCATCCTGCTGCTGGGCAGCCTGATCTTTGCCCTGATGGGCGTCCTGCTCAGCCTGCTGGTGCGCGAGGTCTTTGACGCCATGACGCTGTCCAACTTTTTCCGCTTTCCGATGATCTTTCTCTGCGGCGTCTTTGTGCCGGTGGGGGCCATGGCGCCGCTGCTGCGCGGGATAGCTGGCGTTCTGCCCCTCACCTACACCGTCGACGGCCTGCGCCACGTCCTCCTCGCCGGCGAGGGGGCCTATTTCCCGCTGTGGCTGAACCTGGTCGCCGCGGCGGCGTTCGCCGCGGCGCTCTATGGTCTCGCCCTTGTGCTGCTACACCATCGGCTGGAGGAGCTGCTCTAGCGCAGGTCGGATGGGGTCAACGGTCCAACGTATAGGGTAGCCAGATGTGAAACACCTCGTGCGACGGCGGTTCCGTCGCGCGGGCTACATAGTCGCGGAATGACAGGCCCAGGTACGTGAACTCGTCGGGCTGCTGCCAATGCATCAGCGCGCCATTGAACCCTCCGGGATGATCGTCGTAGGAGGGAAAGTTGAGGCTGAACCACATCCAGCGCTGCACCAGGCGCCCGCCATCCGCCGGGCAGCCGAGGGTGTCATCCTTGGTGTGGAGCATAAAGTCAAAGGTGCCCTCCATAAAGGTGCGGACGTCCTCGTCGCCGTTGGGCAAATAGCTGGAGGGCATCAGCACGCCATACTCGCTGATGATCAGCTCCTTGTGCCCCTCGCCCCGCTCATAGAGCCAGTGGCGAAAGTCCCAGATCAACTGCTCGAAAATGGGGACGCTGTGATTGTCCTGGATCTCGTACAGCCGCCCCACGTCCTCGGTGAGGCCGTAAGGAATGCCGCAGCCCCAGCCGTCCCGCTTCTCTTGCAGAATCTGCACGTGAATGTTCCACACATCCACCACCATGGGCTGCCCATAGGTCGCCTCGTAATAGTCCAGGCACTGCTCCAGCCACTTGAGCCGCAGCGGTGTGGGCATGACCACGCCGCCGATGGCCACCTGGGCCGTGGGGTCGATCTGCTTGAGGGTCGTGTAGGCCTCGTGATAGATCGCCGCGTACTCTTCCGGGGTGTGCTCGCCCTGGCCGCGGGTCTCGGGCTCGTTGCCGATCATCCACAACGAACCGGGGTTGGCCTGGGCCACGTTCTCGATGTGCCCCCAATTGGGCGGCCAGCGCCGGGTCTGTATCAGTTGCGCGTACTCGATACCCTCAGGGCGCGGGGGGTCTATATCCACGCGCCAATCGGAATACCAGCCAAAGCCCAGCTCGGTGGCCCTGGGGTAATCGCTCAGCCTCCCCGGAAAGCTGGGCTCGCCGGGGAGGGAAAAGGCGATGTTGACGCCAAAGCGCTCCCGCACCGTATAGAGGGACGGGGCATCTTCAGCGTTAACCGCGATACCCGCGTCCGGCGCTTTCAGCGCCATCATCAGTATAATCACCAGACTCACCGCCCGGAGGCGGTGAGTCCAGGCAGCGCGAAGGGTGGTACGATGGCCCGACATGGATGGCGTCAAGGATGCACCTCCGCTAAGGGTGGATGGCGCTTGCACTAGTCAAAGTAGGTATCGCCGTTCCACAGGAGGGAGCGAGCCACATCGTCGTTCAGCTCCACGCCGACGCCGGGCTTGTCCGAGACCATCATGCGGCCGTTGCGGATAAAGGGCTTGTCGCCCTCGCATAGGTCCTCCCACCAGGGGATCTCGCGGCCATGAAACTCGAGGACGAGGAAATTGGGCACCGCGGCCATGCAGTGACAGGCGGCCATCATGCCCAGCGGCGAGGAGACATTGTGCGGCGCGATGGGCA
>SKLG01000406.1 GCA_007123335.1 Anaerolineae bacterium
GCGGGGCGCAGGTCGCGGTCGCGGAGCACCTTGCCATAGTAGTGGCGCTTGCTAAAGCGAAAGGACACGCCCCAGGGAAAGCGCGGCTCGCGGTCGAGGCGCGCCTGCACCTCGCGGAGGCACCACTCGGGGGCGCGTTGCTGGGCGCGCTCGACGACGGCGGGCGGAAAGCTGTGGGCGCCATACAGCGCCGCCTCCAGCGCCGACCAGATGAGGACGCAGGTGTCCAGTCCGGCCAGCCAACCGCGAGCGGTGGTCTGGCGGTCGAGATCGTCCCAGTCGATCTCGCCCCCACCTCCCGAAGGTCCCCCAGCAGAGGGCCGCGCAGAGACGAGAAGCTCGTCGGGGGACCTTCGGGAGGTGGAACCGCCGCGCAGGAGGTGCCTCACCTTCCAGATGTCGCCCAGGCTGATCGCCTTGTCCTCGTAAAAGGCGTGGGCCATGGTGATGAGCAGGCCATCCTCCGCCGAGGGGATGACCACCGCCGGATCGTCGAGCGAGGGGCGGGCGCCCTGCAACACCCGCTCGGCGCTGAGGAACTCGGTGCCCCAGCCGACAAAGGTGTGCAGGTGGATGGCGCTGACCGACTCGCCCAGGGAGAACTTGCGGAAGAGGAACTTGTCCGGCTCTTCAACGTTGAGCAGCTCCACGTAGCCCAGATCGAGGAGCAGCTCCCTGGCCCGTTGGCCGTCGCGGCGGTGCACCAGCAGGTCGAGGTTGTCGGAGCGATAGGGCAGCGACGGCGGGATGCCGGCCGACTTGATTAACACGTTGGGCACTCCGGCGGCGGTGAGCGCTTGGAACACCGGCACATATTCTTGCCGCTGGGAGCGCCACTGGCGCGCCTCGGCGCAGCGGGCGGATTGCCAGGATTTGCTGCTGGCTAGGGCGGTGTCGCCGAGGGACAACGCCAGCAGCGGCACCTTGTTGCGCTGGCAGGCGGACAGGATCTCGTCCTCCCCCTCCCGAAGGTCCCCCAAAGGGTCCTTCGTCTTTGCGCGATGCTTCGCTGGGGGACCTTCGGGAGGGGGGAAGGTGAGCGCGGCGATGAGGCGGGCGTGGTCGAGATCGGCGGTCATGGCGTCCCCTCCCCCACGCGATAGACGCCCAAAATCTGGTTGCGCAGTCCGCGCAGGAAGGGCTGCTCGGTGAGCCGGCTGTAGAGCAGCCCGAGGGCGTAGGTGGCGCGGGTGTGCGGTAGATAGGCGTAGGTCTGGTCGACGGTGGTCAGCCAGTCGCGGTGGAACCCGGCGGCGTGCAGGTCGTCGTCGAGGCTGTTTAGGGCGTTGGCCCGATAGTAGGTGGGAAACACCTCCCGCTCCGGCGTGCCGATGCGCGCCTTGAGCCGCTGATGCCAGGATGTGGGCAGCAGGTGCGAGAGAGCAAAGAGGGGCGTGGCCACCGCCGGCGTCTTGAAGCAGAACGATCCGCCGGGCTTGAGCACGCGGGCGATCTCGCGCCAGGCAGCGGCGGGCTCGGCCAGGTGCTCAATCATCAAATAGGCCAGCACCAGGTCAAAGGAGCCGTCGGCAAAGGGCAGGCGCTCCACGCTACCCAGCACCAGGGCGTCCAGCGTCATGGCGTCGGGCACATAGACGTCGACGCCCACCAGCAGGCCGATCTGCTCGTGAAGCGCCTCCAGCACCCAGGTGCCCGGCCCCGACCCGGCGTCGAGGACCACCGCGCCCTCGGGCAGGCGCGCGGCCAGTTGCCGGGCGAACCGCTGAAAGACCACCTCGTCGAGCTGGGGGTAAAAGCGGCGCTCCAGCTCGGCGCGCGTTTCTGGCGAGATCACAGCCCAATACCCTCCTGAACAAGACCGGCGCATAGCGATGCCAACGTGTTCATCCCTCGATCCCCAGCTCTGCGCACACGGCGCCCACGACCCGCTGCGCGACGTCGGGCCAGGCATAGGGCTGCACCATGGCGCGGGTGCCGGCCCCCGGCTCACGGCTTTGGACCTGTCCGCGGATATCGCCCAGCGCCGCGCCCATCTGCGCCGCGTCGTCGACGTAGCGGAAGCCCTCGCCCTCGGCGAAATGGGCCGTCAGCCCGCCATAGCGCGTCGTCACCACCGGCAGGTCGCAGGCCATGGCCTCCAGCACCGAGAGGGGCAGGTCGATGGCGCTGTTCTCGCCGCGCACGGGAAAGCAATAGGCATCGGCCAGCCCATACAACTCCTCGACACGGGGCACATGGCGGTCGATGACCCGCACCCCCGCCCCGGCCAGCTCGGCGATGAGGGCGGCGTCGTGGGGCGTGCTGCTGCTGCCCACCACCAACACCTGCACGCCATCGCTTTGCAGCGCGGCCAGGGTGTGGACGTTGCGCCCCCGGTTCAGATGGCCCACGTGCAGCGCCAGGAAGGCGTCCACCGGCAGGTCGTAGCGGCGGCGCAGCGCCTCGCGCTCGGCCGGCGTGTGGGGGCGAAAGCGGACCAGGTCCACCGCCGGGGGCATGGTCAGCAGGCGAACGCCCACGGGCTTGAGCGATTCCCGCGTCGCCGCCGACTGGGCCAGCACCACCTCGGGACGCAGACGGGCCATGACTCGGCGCGCCATGGGGCTGTAACGGCGCACCTGCAGGGCGATGAGCGCCACCGGCGCGCCCCGGCTCCAGCGCTTGAGCATGCGCGAACGCCAAAAGCTAAAAGGCGTGGCGCAGGCCGTGGGGATGTACAAGACCAGATCGGGCCGAAAGCGCCACAGCGCCCGAGCCAGCGCCGGGCTGAGCAGCAGCGGGTTGGCGGGCAGGGAGATAATGCCTTCAGCCTCTTCACCCCCTCCCGAAGGTCCAGCGACCGTCTTTTCTCCAATAGCGCTGGCTCTGCTGGACCTTCGGAAGGGGGTTGCACGAAAGCCATAAACTGCCGTCAGCGCCAACACGTCGTGCCGGCCGCGCAGCTCGCGGATCAGATGCCAGGCCACGTTCTTGATGCCCTCGTCAAAGGGCGGCGTCAGGCGCTCGGAGTAGAGGGCGATGCGCATCAGCGCGATCCTCCGGCCCTGGCGTCCAGCACCCGCTGATAAAGGGCGTAGGTCTCTTGGGCGATGCTCGCGGCGCCAAAGCGCCGGCGCGCCTCGTTGCGGGCGCGCTCGCCCATGCAGCGGGCCAGGGCAGGATCGCACAAGAGGGTCCGCAGCGCCTCGGCCATGGCGGCGTCGTCCTGGGCGGGGACCAAGAGGCCGGTGCTGCTGTTCTCTCCTCCACCTCCCGAAGGTCCCCCATCGATGTGCCGCCTAGATACGAGGGGCACTTGGGGGGACCTTCGGGAGGTGGAGGGGGGAGGAGTGCGGACGAGATGGGGCACGCCACCCACGGCGGTGGCCACCACCGGCTTGGCCGCGGCCATCGCCTCGATGATGGCCATGGGCGCGTTCTCGTAGAGCGAGGGCAGGGCCACCAGCGCCGCCCGCGCGTACTCGTCCAGGAGCTGGCCGCGATCCAACAGCCCCAAAAAGGTCACCTGCTCCTCCATGCCTCGCTCGCGCACCAGGGCGCGCACCCGGCGCTCGTAATCGGCGCTGGTGGCCCGCCCGGCGACGCGCAGGCGCACCTGGGGACACGTCTCTTTCACCCGGGCGATGGCCCGCAACAAGGTGAGCACGTCCTTGACCTCGGTGATCGAGCCGACATAGAGCACGCGCCACGGCTCGCTGCGATCGGCCAGCGTCAAAAAGGCGTCGGGCACGGGGTTGTTGATGCGCACCCAGCGCTCGGGGCGCTCGATGTTGGCGTAGGCCTCGTGCACGGCGGGGCTGATGGCCACCAACGCCTCCACGCGGCGCAGCGCCCGGCGCTCGTATTGGTTCAGCAGCCCATAGCGCAGGCGGTCGAACAGGGTGCGGTTGTAGACCTGCAACTCGTAGGGCAGGATGCCGTGGATGGTATAGATGGTGGGATAACCGGCGGCGACGCCGGCATAGGCGAAATGGCCGGCGTGGGCGTGGACCAGGTCGGGTTGTAGCTCGCGCAGCGCGCCCACCAGGCGACGCACCCCACGGATCAGGTTGGGCACCACCCGCTGGCGCGACAGCGGCAAGTAGTGGAGCGTCACCGGGCCATCGCGCAGCGTGCGCTCGCCATCAGCCGCGTCCTCGCCGATATCGGCGTGGCAATGGATCACGTGCAGCTCCAGGCCAGGCAGCTCGCGCAGCGCGTTCACCAGGTTGTAGGCCACCATGCGGATGCCGCCGGGGATGCGCGCCTCGTCGGATCGGGCGCCGTCGCCGGCCCCGTCGAGGATGGGGTAGAAGGTGAGCATGGCCACGCGCATGGTCACTTATTCCCCCCTCCCGAAGGTCCAACGGGGTTATCCTCTTTGGAGAAGGTATTGCCGCTAGACCTTTGGGAGGGGGCGGAGGAAGGCTTGTACGCCACGATGCGAAAGGCGCGGGCCAGGCGCAGAGCCAGCGGCGTGAGCGGCGGGGAGGTCAGCAATGCGTTGGCCACGGCCAACAGGCCGCCCCGCGCCCCGCCCAGGTAGGCGCGCAACGATGGCCGTAGACCCACGGCGCACAGCGCGGCGACCAGCTCGCGGGGATCGAACAGCCGCTCGATGTAATAACCCTGCACCGGATCGATGGGGCACTGGCCGTCGCGATAGACGCGCCCCGGCAGCTCGCCCGTCTCTTGATAGCGCTTTGCCGCCTCAAAAAGCTGCTTACCCCATAGCCCGGAGGTCTCTTGCGCCAACAGGGCGGCGGTCTCCTCCGCCAGGCCCGCTTGGATGAGCAGGTCGCGTCGCTGGTCGATAAAGGGCGTCTCGATGGTGTGGCCGTGCACCTGCGCGCCGGCCGGCCCCAGCTCAAAGGCGCGCCAGATCTGCCAGGTGTCGCGCACCACCTGGGGGTTCAGGGCGTTGTTGCTGTCCGAGAGCAGCAGCGCGCCGCCGGGACGCAGCACGCGGGCCGCCTCCCGGAAGAAGCCATCCACATCGCCATAGTGCGAGATCGCCTCGTGAGAGAGCACCAGATCAAAGGAGGCATCCTCGTAGGGCATGGCCGCCACGTCGCCCACCTGCGGCGTGATGGGCAGCTCGTCGGGCAGGATGTCCAGGTAGGTGCGAAAGGTGTCGATCATCCCCTGGTGGCAATCCAGGCCGTGCACCCGACCGCCGCGCAGCGCGATGAGGGTGGCCATGATGCCAAAGCCGCAGCCGGCGTCGAGGATCTCCAGCCCGGCCACCGGCCTGCCGAGCATGGCCAGCCACGTGTCCAGAAAGCGGACATAACGCCCCAGATACTCGCGCCCGGTGAGGTCAGCATAGTAGGTAGAGAACCAGGGCGAATAGCGCGCCGAGACGGGATGCTCGACGATGTGGCGCATCAGCGCCAGCGTCTCATCCAGCGACGGCGGCGTGGAGGCGCGATCGACGCTGCCGGGTAGCGTGCTCCCGCCGTGTATAGTCGATTCGCTCACGCGCCCGCCCCCTCGTTGGCGACGATCCAGCGCGCCGCCTCGGGGAGATCGGCCACCGCCCGACAGTCCGCCCAGCGCTCGGCGATCTCCTCGCTCTGATCGGCCTCGCGCCCGGTGCACACCAGCGCCGTGCGGCAGCCCACCGACGCCCCGGCGGCGATGTCGGTCTCGGCGTCGCCCAGCATGTAGGAGCGGGCCAGGTCGAGGCCCA
>SKLG01000212.1 GCA_007123335.1 Anaerolineae bacterium
ACGACGCCTTGTCCTCTTGCTCGGTGTCCAGTTGCTCGTCCTCAACGACATCGGGCGCCCTGTCTCCGGGGTATGAGCTTTCTGCTTGAGAGGCCGGGGGTTCAGAATCCAAAACCTCCTCACCGCAGCCCTCCCCCTCGACCGGCTGAGGATGCTCCTCAGGATACTGGCCCGTTCGCTCTTCAGGGAACATACCATCGGCTTCGGGAACCGCCTTTTCGTCACGCTCCTCTTGCTCTTTTTGCCTATTCTCAGCCATCACCGTTCTCCTTTAAACAAGCTCTTGGGGTGCTGGCGCTCTCACGATGCACCCTGTGTGTTAACCATCGGCGAGCACTGCGCCCATCGCCTGATGAGGATGCCAAACGCACAAAGGAGGATCGCTATAGAGGGCATAGAAAAAGAGACGTGAGTCGATGCAGGGCCATCCCTGGTGCGGAGGATGATGAGAAGAAGATAGGCGGATCGGACGCCTACTCTATGTAAACTATAGTGCACCGTCGGGTAGATGTCAAATGACATGGTCAGATAGCATAACTTGCTCTCTTGCAGCGTCTGCCCGCTCCTTCTCCTCTTGCCGCCGCCATCATGCTGGCGACGCGATGGAGGAATAGAGAAAGGGCCACCGATGCGGGTGCACCTGTGGCCCTAAAAGCACTATCCGACCTGGCAACTACTGATTCCACCAAACTTACCATCCCGGTCCCCAGGTGCGCCCAAAGCGAACAAGATTCATAGGTGCACCTCCTTTGTGTGGGGAACTCGGTATGCCTCGTTGCGCTATGCATGTCAAACAGGCAAAGGGATATCGGAGACGCCGTTTGGCCACGTATCTTCAGGGGCAATGTCTCACACGTTGCCCATCGCTAATTGACGGTGCTGACGCTACTGCCTCGATAGAGCCTGGGCCACGGCCATGGCACAATCAGGATCCATCGGATCGTCAGATATCCTGGCCATCTCGCCCTTTTGAACCAGCCGCAGCGCCGGCTCGCGCACCGTTTCTGCACCAATGCCCAGGATGCCGCCCTCCTTGCGCACGTTATAGAAGGTCACCGTATCTCCATCGAACTCTACATCGTGCTCATTATCGGTGCTGAGCCTGGCGGACACCACGGTGTAGAACTGCTTCATGTTGCCGCGATTGGCCCAACTGGTGATATATACCAGAGCTTCATCGACGGTTTCGATGGTCTTGGTTTGCTCTTCCGCTTCCAGATCCTCATCGCCGGGCGTCAGGTCCTCTACAATAGAGTCTTCCCCGAACGGTGAGATCTTGTCACGCTCTTGGTCGTTCGTTCTGTTGTCGGTCATCACGATCCTCCTTCGAACTCGTTCGCCGTGGATTTTAGGGCGTCCAGAGCCTTGCCTTGGCTTGCCCCGTGTTTTGGCCACTATGCCAAAGTCGGCGAATGGTGCGTCCACCGCCGAGATCGCATGCTGAGAACGCTGAGCGCAAGAGGGGGAGTGGGATGCGAATGATGCAAAGAACGATGTAGATGGATGCGGGCAGTCCCCGGCGTACACTTTTAGACAACGATGGGCGGATCGGACGCCTATTCTAAATGAACTATAACGCATGGCCCGATGGCTGTCAAGTGACCCTTGAAACAAAACTCGGTTGCTGGGCACCCAAGGGGTACCCAGCAACGTAGCGTCCGTAGCTCAACGCGACCCCGTCGACCAGGGTTGATCCTCGCTGGTCAGCTCCTCACCCGACTCGACAGCCTGGGACATGAGCAGGCTCAGCATATGATCTTGGCAGGCCTCGGCCAGAGGATAGGGCGGGTCGCCTCCCTGGACATATTCGGCCATCTTTTGCAGGGACGTGGCCACGGCGATCTCGTCGTCGACGAGCCGCCCCGGCGCCACCGGGTTCCGGTAGAGCCAGCGTTCGCCGGCGGTGATGCCCTGCAGATAATAGCCCTCCAGGTTGCCGTTGGGGCCGGCCTCCTCGCGGTGCAGGGTCAACGTCAGCGGCTCGTCGTAGCGGCGCAACACCCGAGCCTGGTGATCGATGATCTCGCCGCGCTCGCCACGGATCAGCACCCGCTCGTTGCGAATCCAGGAGAAATACTGGTCCCCGCAAAAGTCAAAGACGCCAAACCGATCGCCCCAATCGAGCCAGGCGATGGTCTGTTCCGAGGCCTTGATCCGCTCCGTCGTCGGCGGTCCGCTGCGATTGGGGCCATCGACCAGCGGCGTGACCACCTTGCGCGCGCGGATGCGCACCGGTTCGTAGCCGATGCCCAGGTAGTGGCGGATCAAGCTCATACCGTGATAGCCGTGGGCCGCCGAGACCTGCGCCTGCGACACCGCGCCCAGGAGCCCCGTCTCGATGAGCGCCAACCGCGCGGCGTGATGGGGCTGATAGATGTACTGCTCGGCCACCTGCACCGGCGCCCCCTGGCACGCCTGCCATAGCGCCAACATCGCGGGCAGGTCGGGGGCCGGCGGCGTCTCGGAGAGGACGGGCAGCCCCCGCTCGACCAGCTCGCGCACGAGCCCCGGGTTCGCCGCCCAGCTCACGCTGGTGACCACAAAGGAGGGCCGGCAGGTGGCCAGCAGCGCATCGAGGGTGCGATGGGTGGGCACGCCGAATTGCTGCTCCAGGCGTGCGCCGGCATGGCCGTCGCGCACCACCATGCCGACGACAGCAAACCGTTCGGGCAGAGCGCGGGCGATGCGCAGATAGAACTCGGCGCGCCAGCCTCCGCCAACAATGGCAAAACGCACGGGCTCAGAGTTGTCGGCCATTGCGACCTCCTTGTCCACGATAGGGTTGTCCAGGATTCCAGTCCGGGGGCTCAGGCGGCTGAAAATCGGCCAGCGGCAGCTCGACCTTGCAACGGTGTCGCGCCGACAGATAGGCGCCCTCACATAGCTCCAGGGCGACCAAAGAAGCGCGCGGCAGCGTATAGTCGGGCGCACCGCCATCGATCTGCACGGCGAGGTCCTCCAGATAGCGCTGATGGGCGGATTGGGGATAGGGCTCGACCTCAAAGAGCTCACCGTGGGGATGGGCTGCATTCAGCAGGCGGTAGGCGCTCTCCCAGGCCCAGAACTCGATGACGCCGAGCGTGCCCACCAGCCGAAAGAGCACGCCCTTATTCGGGCGGCGGATGAGCACCTCGTCGCCGGTGTGCATCACACAGCGCACCCCCGAGGCGGTCTGCACATAGGTGATGCCGGTGGTCTCGACCTCCAGACCATCGCGGTAGGTCTGGGTGGAGGATTCGACGGCGGCCATCACCCAAGCCATGGGATCACTGCCGCTCAAAGCGACGAAATAATCCAGCCAGTGGATGCCGGCGTTCATAATGTCCCAGCGGCCACACTCGATCTCTACCAGCTCCAGATCGCCGATCGCGCCGCCGCGCACGCGGTCGAGGATCTGCTCCGCGTGCCGGGCCTTGAGCAGGCCGTGGGGCACCACCACGGGCAGGCCGGCGGCGGCGATGGCCTCTAGGATCTCGCCGCCCTGATGGGCCAGGTGGGCCAGAGGCTTTTCGCAGAGGATGCCCTTGGGGCCGGTGGCCAGGGCATCGAGGACCACATCGCGGTGCGACGGCGGCCAGGTGGAGACACAGACCACGTCGCTGGGCTGTTCGGCCAAGAGTTCCTGATGACTGGCATAGAGGGCGATGCCGGGATAGCGCTCGGCCAGCCCCTGGCGCGCCGTCTCGCTGATATCGGCGGCGGCGATCAGCCGGTAGCGGTCCGAGGCGACCAGAGCGTTCAAGCTCAGCCGCCCTCCCGAACCACCCCCAATCACCGACGCGGTATAGATCTCGGGCATGCATGTACCTCCTTATGGACGCTCAACTCCCACGGAAGATAGGTCCAGTATGGAGTCTTGAGCCACAGACTGTCAAGCACCCGTCAGGGCGCTCCGACGGCGCCTCCCCTGGGAGCGCGAGCGTCCACGCGCGCACCTTTTCTGGGCCAAAGCTCTGTCTTTGCGGTTGCATCCATCTGCAACCCTGCGCTATACTCTGGCGCAACTGCCGCTGTTCTATTATTCGACGGAGAGAGACGCATGGCCGATAGCAACAACATCGCCTTCCCCGGCGTCGAATGGTCCCCGGCGCCGCCGGAAGAGCTGGACCTTGATCCCCTTGCCCTGGATGACTTGACCCGCTGGCTCGACGACCGCCGCGCGGATCGGCCCTATCGCCTGCTCGTCGTGCGCCGTGGGCGGCTGGCGCTGGAGCTGAATCGCGGGATCGCCGCCGAGACCCGGCGCAATCTCGCCTCGGCGGCGAAATCGGTGTATTCCTGCGTACTGGGCATCGCCATCGCCGAGGGCAAGCTGCCCTCCGCCGACGCCAGGGTCATCGACTACTATCCCGAGATGATGGATGTGCCCGAGGGCACCGGCCCCAAGCCCGGGCGCCATGCCTTCCCCAAGGATGCCGATATCACCTTCCGGCAGCTCATCTCCAACACCTCGGGCTATATGAAGCCCGGCGAGCCGCCCGGCACCGTGTTCCACTATCAGACCTTTGGCATGAACATCCTCACCCACGCCCTGGGGGCCCTCTATGGCGTGTACGATACCGCCGACCCTGAGGGCTCGCCGGGGTTCGGGGCGCTCATCGACCGCGCCATCAAGGCGCCGATCGGCGGCTCCTGGAGCTACACCACCACCAACTTTGACCACGGATCCGAGGCGCGGACGGCCATCTTTGGCAACTATTGTCAGATGCAGATCACCGCTCGCGACATGGCTCGCCTGGGGCTGTTATGGCTGGCAAACGGACGTTGGGGCGATGCCCAGGTGGTGCCCGAGGGTTGGCTGCGCGAGGCCACCCACGTCGCGCCGGTCATTGTCGCCCACTGCGCCCCGGAGGATTGGGCTTACGGCTATGGCTTTTGGTCCAACGAGTACAGTCTGCTCTGGCCCGAGCTGCCCGCCGAGAGCTTTGCCGCCTCGGGCGCCGGCCAGCAGCTCCTCTGGGTGTGCCCCGCCAAGGAGCTGGTGGTGGTGCAGGGGCCGGGCATCTATAGCGACATGAAGGATGACGACTGCCGCCATGTGCTGCGCACCGTGTACGAGGCCGCGCGCGACTGACCATCGAGGGAAAGGATAGGTGTGAGGATGGAGATTCGCTTTGACCAACGAGACTGGGAGCGACTGGCCGCCAGCTTTGACGCCTGGTGGTCCCACGAGCTGGATCGCCCCCTGGTGCAGATCATGGACCGACAGCCCGATCCGAATGTCGAGTACCCACCGCTGCCCAAATTCACCAGCAACTATCCGCTGACCATGCCGCCGGATGAGGTCGTTGGCGCGGTCACCCGCGAGCTGGAGGCGACCCGCTTTTACGGCGACTCCTTTCCCCGCTGGTGGGTGAACTTTGGGCCGGGGATCGTCGCCGGCTATCTCGGCGCTCAGGTGCACAGTGTGGAAGAGACGGTGTGGTTCTCGCCCAATCCGCTGCGGCCGGCCCGTGAGGTGCACCCGACCTACAACCCCGATAATCCCTGGTGGCAGCGCACCATCGCGTTGACCGAGGCGGCGGTGGCCGCCTGGCAGGGGCAGGTGCAGGTGAGCCACAGCGACCTGGGCGGGAACCTGGATATCATCGCCTCGCTGCGCACCACCGAAGGGCTG
>SKLG01000351.1 GCA_007123335.1 Anaerolineae bacterium
AGGGCGACCTCTCCGATTTGGTTCTTGTACTGGTTCAACAGCTTTTCCGCCAGACTGGCGGCACGAGGTAAATACCCTCAAGCCGTGCAATACTGGATCTCGATCCTCTTGCTCATCATATACTCCCTTTTCAATATGGCGGATCCTCTTCGTTCCCAGCAAGCTCGGCAGAGCCCACAGCGACACGGACCAAGAATCCTCAACCGATCCATGCCCTCGATTATAACGGATCGGCAACAACCCGGCAAGCGAGATTCCGGGAACGCCGAGCGCCGGCTCGGCATGAGACAAAGAGCCGAGCTGGTGCTCGGCGTTCCCAAGGGGGCGGGTTTTTGACAGTGGTCCCGGCGACCTTATACTGAGGCCACGTTGCTCCCCATAGGAACTACCTGATTTGGGAGACGAAACGCCCATGGCCGAGGCCCAAGATACATCCGCCCCCAGCGAACACCGCATCCGTGTTTGGGCGCCACGCGGCGCCCTCATCGCCCTTGCGCTGCTGCTCATCGTGTTCGTGGCCTGGGGATGGCGCACCTATCGCCAGGTCACGGCGCTGCGCGATCAGGCGCGCGAGCTGGCCGCCCTGCGCGTCGAGCGGTTGGACGAACTGGCCCCCGCGCTGGAACAGATGCAGGAAGATGTGGTGCGCTTGCGCCGCAGCCTGACCATCCCCATGGCCGTGGCGCCCTACCTCGGCTGGCTGCCGCGCATCGGCCCCACGGTGCAGGCGGCGCCGACGCTGCTCCAGGCTGGCGAGCTAGCCCTCTCCGCCGGGACCGATATCTGGCGCGCCATGGAAGAGCCTGCCATCGCCATCGCCGTAGAGGGCGATCTGGCCGGCATGAAAGCCTTGGGACCGGCCATCACTGCCAACGCCCAGACCCTCGATCGGGCGGCGGAGGACATGGCGCACGCTCTGCATCTGCTGGGGACCATCGAGGCGCAAAAGCTGCACCCCCGCCTGACCAAGCCGGTGGCCGCGCTCCAGCGCAGCAGCCGTTTGCTGCGCTCGGGCATGCAGGCGCTGCCTTTGCTGCCCCGGTTGTTGGGCGATGAGCCGCAAACCTGGCTGTTGCTGGCCCAAAACAACGACGAACTGCGCGCCACCGGCGGGTTCATCAGCAGCATCGGCACGCTGACACTGGGCGGCGGCATACCCGACCTCGGGCCACTGCAAGACAGCTACCAGATCGAGGATTGGACCAAGCCCCACCCCGATCCGCCCGAGGCGCTGCGTCAACACATGGGCCTCGATCTGTGGGTCACCCGCGACGCCAATTGGTGGCCCGATTTTCCCTCCTCGGCTCAGGATGTGGCCGATCTTTACACCCTCAACCAGGATACGCCCATCGACGGCGTGATCGCCGTAGACATGCTGGGCGCGGCCCGGATCGTGAGCGCGCTGGCACCGCTGACCCTGCCCGATGGCACGCGGCTGGGGGGCGATGAGGTGGTGCAGAGCCTGCGCCAGAGCTGGGGGCTGGCCAAGGAGGCGTTGATCACCGACGGCGTGGTGATCACAGCCACAGCCGATTACACGGCCATCGAGGTCGAGCTGGTGTTTGAAGACAGGGCCGGCCAGGTGTGGTTCGACGCGGTGGAGCTAGAGCTGTTGGACGACTCCGGACGTCCGTCGGGAGGCGGCAACCTGGCCGTCAACGGCTCCTTTGAGGAGGCTGACAGCTCCGGAGAGCCAGTCGGTTGGGAGCTGGTGGGCTTGGGCGCCGGCGATGGCCTGGTGCGCGATGTGGCCCACACGGGTTCGCACGCGCTGACCCTCGTCGGCGAGCGGGGCGTGGACAAGCGCCTCGTGCAGCGGCTGGACGTCTCGGGGCGCGGTGGCGACGTCTATCGCGCCTCGGCGCAGAGCAGGGGCCAGGGGATCACCACCGAAGGGGGCCTCTATGCGCTGCGCGTCACCTTCGTCCACGACGAGGAGCGGCAACGCAGCCATGACGCCCGCTTCCCCAATATCACCCACGACTGGGCCACCGCCGGCACGTCTGCGGTGGTGGGCCAATGGTGGCGCGAGCGCAAGGATGTGGTGAACCACATCATCGTCGCCGCCGGGGCCAAGCTGCTGAATCCCTCACAGGTGGACGCCCTCGGCCTGCTGACCGCGTTGAGCGACGCGCTGGAGGGCCGCCACATCCAGTTCTACAGCCGGGACGCCGATCTACAGGGCTTTTTCCAGCGCCAGCGCTGGGCCGGCGCTCTGCTAGAGGCCGAGGGCGATTACCTGCTGGTGGTGGATAGCAACGTCGGCTACAACAAGGTGAGCCCCAGCGTGGAGCAGGCCATCACTTACGAGGTGGCGCTGGATAGCGAGGGCGGCCCGCTGGCGCGCCTGACCCTCCGCTACCGCAACACCAGCCAAAAGCAGGTGGATGAGTGCGACAAATTCACCACCTATACCCACTTTTACGAGGACCTCGTCGAGGGCTGCTACTGGAACTATGTGCGCATCTATGGGCCGGCCGGCGCCGAGCTTATCGATGGCCGTGGCGGCGACGAGCCGGTCGCCCTGTTGTCCGACGAGCGCGGCGCAGGGGAGCGCACGGTGTGGGCCACGTCGCTGTTGCTGGAACCGGGGGAGGAGCGGACCCTGGTCATCGAGTATCGCCTGCCCGCCGAGGTGCTGCTCGGAGCACAATACTATGCCCTGACGGTGCAAAAGCAGGCTGGCACCGACGCCATTCCTCTGCGTGTGATCGTGAGCGGGAGCGGGCTCTCGCCTATTGCAGAGAGCCCGCTTCTGCCCACGGCTGCGACGGCGGATCGCCTTACTTATGAGACGGATCTCCGCGTGGATCGGGTCCTTCTGGTGGCGTTGGAGCGTTAGGCTGGCGACCAGGTGATAACCCTGCTGCGCGGGCGATATCGTCTAGCGCAGCCGCTATCAGCCCAGCATCGCCGTCTTCCAACGCGGCATCGACGTAGGCAACGATATCCTCTTTGGTTTCAAGGTGATCAGCCGCATCCCACGGATAGGTTTCCATATTCTCCTAACCTATTGGCCGCACGCGCACGTCTTTACAGCCCAGCCGCCCCTCGTCGATAAGCAGGGCGATGGCGCCGCCGGCGTCGGGGCCATCGCCCAGAGCATCGTCGTCGACCTCGAATACCTGTTCGCCGTCCACCAGCCCGCGAATGGTCGAACCTTGCACCTGTAGCTCCAGCGCGTAGCTGTGGTAGAGCTCCCAGCTAAAGGGCTCCTCGGCGAGCACGTGGGTGCCGTCCAGCTCGCGGACGAGCTGCGCCTTGCCGTCCTGGGTCAGCAGCAGGGCATAGTAGCGCTTGAGCCCCTGTACCCGCGCAGCGATGCCAAAGGACCGGGCCAGGTGCGGCGTCACGCTGGCGCTCACGGCATAGTCGCGCCATTCGCGGGTGCCCTGCATAAAGAGCCCCATCCCCTCATTCTGGATCAGCCGATAGGTGTGCTCCGCGCCGCGATCGGCGCCGCCCTCCCAGCAGGCGCGCACCCAGGCATCCACCCAGCGGGTACCGTTGTGCTTGGGCGCGTCGAGGGCGACGTCAGGCGCGCCCTCCCAGATGAGCCAGTCCAGATAGACGACACCGTCCACTCGCTGCACACCCTTGGGCGCGGTGAACGCGATCCCCACATAGGCAATGGGGCTGCCCACCGGCGCCTCAACCTTCCAGGCCAGCTCTTGCTCAGCGCCGGGCGCCAGCTCGACGGCGGGGCCATGAATCAACTCCAGCGCATCATCGGCGCCATAGACGCGGAGGCACAGACGCGCATCCACCGGGGCGCTGTTGCCCTCGTCGGCAGAGAGGCGGGCACGCAACGTCTGGCCGGGATAGAGGGTCGGGGAGGCCAGGACGCGATAGCCGCTGGTGGGCTGGTAGGCGGGATAGGTCTCGCGCCAGATGCGCGCCGGCCGGCCGGGCGCCACGGCGCAGAGGTGGATCGCCAGGCTGCGCCCCCCGGCAAAGGCGCTGTGCCCGGCCACATTCTCCACCCAGGCCGCGCCACGACTCTCGATAGCGTCGTCGGGCATAAAGCCCTGCACCGCCCCAGGCATGGAGAACGAGTAGCGCGCCCCGTCCTTGGGTCGCAGCGGCTCCTCGTCGGCCAGCGCCCGGCCGATATTGATCACCGCATAGGCTTCGCGCAGCGCGTCGGTGACGGTGCGCCCGCCGTCGGCGGTGGGCAGATAGATGCGGTCGGCCACCGGCTCGCGCAGATCAGGGCCGTCATCGAGGCCGGCCAGGCCGTTCTTGATGCCCATGATGCAGCCCACGTTGGCCGAGTTGCAGTCGGTGTCCCAGCCAGCGGTATTCACCACCTTGAGCGCCTCGGAAAAGCGGTCATCGGAATAGAGCAGCGCCATGATGATCAGCGCGTGATTGGGCACCATGTGGCAGTTTCCGCCATACTTGTCATAGCCATAGTTGGCAGCGATGCGGTAGTAACACTCGTACCAGCTCTCGTATTTGCCGCGCCAATCGCGCACGTCGTCGATGAGCCGGCGGATCAACGAGTCCGCCGGGATGACCGACACGCCCACGTCGAGGAGGGCGTCGATGTCGGGCTCGACAAAGGCCTGGGCCTCGATGGCGGCCACCACCTGGGCGCCGTGGATAGCCACGCCGTCGTGGCTGACGCTGGCCGCGCGGCGGGCCAAGTCGGCAGCCTGCTCGGGGTCGCCGGGGGAGATCATGCCCCAGCCGTCGATAAAGATTTGGGCGCCGATCTGCTCGGCGACGACCTGGCCGTTGAGCGCGATGGAGCCGCTGTTCGGCGCCGGGATGCCCGCCTTGAGCCGCAGATAGGCGGTGTGCTCCGTCGAGTTGCCCATCCCGCCCCACCAGAGGACGGTGCGCTCCTCGATGAGATAGTTGAGCCAGGTCTGGCCGATTTGGGCGGGGGTGAGGTCCAAGCTGTTGCCGTAATCGGGCATGGCGCGCAAAAAGGCCAGCGTGCCCGAGATATCGTCGTCGGGGACGATGAGCGGCTTGTCCAGCTTCTCATGGACATAGTAGGTGATCTCGCCCAGTTCGGTAAGGATGCGCTCGTGGGGCCAGCCCTCAAAGGGCCGCCCGATATAGACGCCGATGATCTTGCCGAGCACGCCGGCATAGACGCGTTCCGCGTAATCGTGAGGGATGGTAGACATGGGGGTTCGCTTGCTCCTTTTGTATGGGTAACTCATCGGGCACATGCTTTTCAATGACCCGTCGCTTCTGTTCAGCTCAGACCTGTCCTGGTTGTATTTACTCCTGATTCGATCACTCAACCCAGCCGCAGCCGGGGGAACAGCTCCCCAGGCGCCTGGCGATCGAATAAGTGCTGGCGCAGTACCTCCTCCAGCCGGCGCACCTGCTCGGGATGCTCCGCCGCCAGGTCTCGCTCCTGGGCCGGATCGTCGGGGCCAAAGAGCAGGTCGGGGTGCACGTCGCCCCAATCGCGGTGGTCTGGAATGCGCCACACCGGCATCTCGACGCCGGGGATAAAGCGCCCGGCCTCCATGTCGGGCACCACAAAAGCGTCGGGCGGACGGCGACGGGCGCGAAAGCTGCGGTCGAGCACCTGCATGTCGTGGGTGTATTGGTAGAGAGGGCCGAGGGCCGGGTCCTGGGCGCG
>SKLG01000003.1 GCA_007123335.1 Anaerolineae bacterium
GCCACGGCGGCGGCATCGCCGAGGGCCAACGCGAGATGTTGGCCGGCATGGGCATCAGCGAGGAGACGATGGGCGTGCCCATCCGCTCCAGCATGGAGGTGGTGCAGCTCGGCGAGACCGCAGAGGGGGTGCCGGTCTATCTCGACGCCCACGCCGCCCAGGCCGACGGCATCATCATGGTCAACCGCATCAAAAAACACACCAACTATGATGGCCCCATCGAGAGTGGGCTGGCCAAGATGGCGGTGATCGGCATGGGCAAACACGCCGAGGCCGAGGCGGTGCACAAGTTTGGCAACTATGGCCTGCGGGAGTATATCCCCCGCGTGGCCGAGGTTCTCCTGGGGCGCGCCAAGGTTCTGGTCGGCCTGGCCATCCTGGAAAACGCCTGGGGCGGTGTGGCCGAGATCGTCGGCCTGGCGCCGGGGGAGATCCTCGTCCGCGAGCCCGACCTGCTGCTGAGGGCCAAGGCACTGTCGGCCAAGATCCCGTTTCAGGAGCTGGACATCGCCCTGGTGGAGCGCATGGGCAAGGACATCAGCGGCACGGGGATGGACTGCTATGTCATCGGACGACGGCGCATCATCGGCGAGCCGGAATGGCCCGAGGCGCCGCAGATCAGCACCTTGGTGGTGGCCGACCTCACCGAGCCCAGCCACGGCAACGGCGTGGGTGTGGGGCTGGCTGATATGACGACGCGCCGCCTGGCGGACAAGATCGATTGGGGCGTCACCCGCGCGAACATTATGACGTCGGGCAATCTGGAGCGGGGCAAGCTGCCGCTGGTGTTCGAGACGGAAAAAGAGGCGTTGGAGGCGGCGGCCTTTCGCGAGCGGACCACGCCGCTCGATGCGTTGCGCTTGGCCTGCATCCGCGACACGCTGCATCTGCGCCACTTGCTGGTGTCGGCGGCGCTGGCCGAGGAGGCCAGGGCGCGGCCCGATCTAGAGATCGTGGATGGACCGACGCCCATTCCCTTTGACGCGGACGGCCACTGGCGGTCGCCCTTGAGCGATTTGGGGTAGGCCGGACAGAGCGCGCAGAGACGTCACCTGTCAGGCCGTGTCAGAGTGATCACAGTGCTCGAGCAAAGGAGGCAGGCGACGAGCCTGCCTCTTGCCTAGTAGCGCTCCATGGCATCGACATCGAGTATAAAGATGGTGGCCCGGCTGGGAGGACGCTTTTCCGATGCGGCGCTGGCATCAATAGGGGGGCCGGCGTTTTTGTTGATGATCTCGAGCACATCATCAGCCTCCTCGTCCTCCACGCCGACCAAGAGGGTGACGTTGCCGCGCCGCCAAAAGCCGCCTGTGGAACTGACGCGAGTGACACTGAATCCTTCATTGTTCAGCGCAAAGGTGACATCGGCGGCAAAGTCGTCGCGTACGATGGCCAACAATAGCTTCATGCGAACCTCCTACTCTTTGGCGAATACCGCCCAGTATGCTTGCTCCTCATCTATAGCTCCAGATATTCCATGCATGTCGCCGGCCTCCTTATCGCCATGGCCTGGGGTGCCTCCCTATCCCCGTTGTGCATCAGCTCGCCGCCGATACGACGCGCACAGGAATATGCAGCAGCGCATCATCATGGATCAGCTCCACATAGAGCTCGTCGTCACCGCGCGGTAGAGGACCCTCCCACTGCACACGGACGCGCACGCTCTTGCCGGGCTTGATGTCGAGCACCTCCCGCGCTAGCACAAGGCCGGGAGAGGCGGGCGCGTGCCGCGCCCGCAGCTCGGCATGCGCCGGGGCCAGGCCGGCGTTCTTGATGACCAGCCGGCCCGTGGGCGGCTGATCGGGGCTCTCCGCCGACAGCTCTACCACCGGCGGCAGCTCCAGGCGCGCCTCCAGGTGAATCTCGACGGCCACCTCCACCTCTATGATGGCCCCATCGCTGCTGTTGCTCTCGATGCGTACCGTCCCCGTGGCGTGGAATCCCTCGCCCGTCTCCGCCAGATGCTCGAGCTCCTCCATATCGGTGCTGACCCGCACCTCGACCGAGCGCCCCGTGGCGCATTCGAAGGATGCCCGATCCAGGACGATCCAGGTCTGGTCGGCGACGAGGGAGCCGCTCAGCTGCCCCAGGCCGTGGTTAAAGATGCGAAAAGAACCGCTCACATTCTCCAGATTGACACTGACGCCCAGGTCGAGATAGGGGGTGTCGGTGGCGATAAGCGGCGCCGCCAGGCTGATATGCAGCGGCACCTTGACGCGGCCACCGTCGCTGTTGACGATCAACGTCGCATCCTCGGCGCCCTTGGCGGGGTCGATGGCCAGCCCGTAGGCGATGAGCGTGACCTCTTGGGCTTCGCCGGCCGCGCACACGGCGGATGTCGGGCGCCATTCCAGCCATTCGGCGTCCGATTGCAGGTTCCAGGCTAGGCGGCCAGTGCCCTCGTTGCGGATGATGAGGGTGCGCGTCTCGGGCGTTGCCGGGTCCACATAGCCAAAGTCTATCCGCTCGGGCTCGACCTGCAGGGCGGGCTGGAGGACGGTAATGCTGGCCGAGATCTGCTTGACCGTCGAGCCTGCCACCAGACGCAGCGCGGCGTCAACGGCCAGGTGTTGGCCCGATGCAAAGCGCTCGGCGCGAAGCTGCACGCGGATGACGCTACGCTCGCCGGGCTGCAAGGCGATCTCTTTTGCCGAAAGGGCCAGCCAGTCCACCAGCGGCTGAAGGGTAGCCACCAGCGCCATCGAGCCCTCGTTGCGCAGCGCCAAAGGCAGGTCCCTGACCTCGCCCAGGGGCACGGCGCCAAAGTTCAGCGCGTCGGTCTCGAGCACGAGGCGCGGCGCCAGCACCTCCATGCGCAGCGAGAGGGTCTCACTCCCGCCGTTGGTCTGCACCCGCAACGCCTGGGGCACCTCGATGGGGCCGTCGGCGAGGCCGGTGGCGTCTACATGGAGGGTGAGCGGCACCTGCTCTCCAGACGCACACTGGAACGTAGAGGGCTGCACCTGCAACCAGGGCAGAAGGCTGCGCGCCGTGCCCTCCAGCACGCCATCGCCCGCGTTCTTGACATAAAGGATGCGTTCGGCGATCTGGCCGGCATCGACGGCCTCGCTCCCGCCGGCCACCTCACCGATATCCAGATGATGGACGTCCAGCGCCAGCTCGGGCCGCAATCGCCAGGCGCGCACCATGACCCGAGCCTGGCCGCCATCGCTGTCTATGATCAACGCCTCGCTGGCCTGGGGACCAGCGGGCAGTCGATCGGGCAAGAGCTCGACGCGCACCTCGGTGCGTTGCCCGCCCTTGAGCGACAGATCGCCGCCATGCACCTGCAACCAGGGAACGCGGGCCTCGACCTTGCCGCTGAGCGGCTGACGCCCGCTATTGGCCACCGCCAGGCGGGCGCTTTGGGGGGCATCGTGGTTGAGCTGGCCAAAGTCCAGCTCGGTCGTCTCCAGGCTCAGGGCCGGGCCGCCAGCTACCTCGGCGGTGACCGCCACCCATTGGCGACCGGCGTTGGTGTCCACCGAGATGCCCTGGGCCTCCACCGTGCGCTCGGTGGGAAGCTGCGCCGCCTGGACGGAGAGGATGACCCGCGCCTGCTTTTTGGCCGGCAGCCGCATCGTCTTTTTCGGCGCGCTGATCCAGTCCACGTGGCTGGTGACTCGCCCCACCAGGTCGGCCTCGCCGCTGTTGCGCACGGTGAGGGAAACGCGCTTGGTCTCATCGGGGCGCAGGTCAGCGAGATGCAGGTGATGGGGATACACCGACAGGGCCGGCTGCGCCTCCGGCTCGGGCGCTGCCGGGCGTGGCTGCGGAGCGTCCGGCTCGCGTGGGCCAAAGCGGGGATCGCGGGTAAAGCCGGCATCGGCCATCGTCTCGGCCCGTTGCGCGCGCGGCGCCGATGGGGCTGCCCCCTGCCGGCGCGTCGCCCTTTGTGAAACGGGCGGCGCCTCAAAGACGAGTCGCTCCCGCCAATCGTCCAGCGGCGTCAGTGGACCATAGGCTCTGGCATCCCACAGACTCTCCAGCATATCCTCCGCCGAGGGAAAGCGTCGCTGCGGATCTCGGTGCGCGGCCCGGGCGATGGCGCGGGCAAAGGTGGTCGAGATGCCAGGCGCCGCTTTGCGCAGCGGCACGGCGCGTTGCAAACCCAGCTCCAGCGGATGGTCGATCAGCGCCGCATAGAGCAGCCGCCCAAGGCCAAAGATGTCGCTGGCTGCTGTGGGAAAGCCATGCTTGAGTTCTGGGGCAGCATATCCACGCGTGCTGCCAAAAGGCTGGGGGGCGTTGGGCCGAAACAGGTGGCCAATCCCCAACCCGACGAGTCGTACGCGCCCCTCGCGCTCGACCACGACGTGGTCAGGGCTCAAAAAGGGGACGTGCAGAGGGGGCTCCTGACCGTGCAACGCGATCAACAAGTCGCATAGCTGGGCGCCCCAGTTGCGGGCCAGTTCGGGCGTGACCCGTCCCTGGCCGCGCAGGATCTGCCCCAGGGTCCAACCATGGACGAACTCGAATACCACGTAAAAGCTCTCACCCGAGCGAAACAGCTCACGAATCGCCACACACGCCGGATGCGTCACCTCTCGCCAGCGGTTGATGGTGCGGCGCAACGCGGCTTCGGCCTCGCGGCGCTCCTCGGGGCGAAACAGGGCCACCGTCGACAGCTCCTTGATCGCCACCATCTGATCGTCGTCTGGGGCCTGGGTATCCACGGCGCGATAGGCGGCAGAGACCCGTCCTTTGGACAGCGTTTCTTTCAGCAGATAGCGATCGGCCAGCCGTTGTCGCGGCTCATCCCGATACAGCTCGGAGAACAGGCGAGCATCCTCAACCTGCTCCTCACAGTGGGGGCAGCGTTGGGCATACCATGGTCGCTCGGCGCCACAGAGAGGGCAGCGCAGTCGAAGCGGGGCCTGACAGTGCGCGCACATGGCGGCATTCAGGTCGTTGAGTTCGTTGCATTTTGGGCAGCGCTGCTTTGTCGCCATGGGGCTCCCAAGGTATCAGCGTCGATGGTCGATAACGGTGCCGAGTGCACATGATTAATCCGGTGAGGTCTAGGCTACGCCGCATTGGGGCCCAAAGACCGCAAGTCCGTCAAGACAGGAACGACGCTCACATTATACTTTGGGGCAACCGTGTGTCAAGCGAGTTTTCACGCCTCGACAACTTGGCGATCAGGGAATCTTTTTACCGTTCGATGGGCTTGACACCATCGAGTCGTGTGATATAATTGGCAGGATGCATCGTGTTTTAAGGTTGTGATCATCCGTGAATATAATCTAGTGCGGTTAAAACGTGACTCTAGAAGACGTATTGGCGATTATTGACGGCAAAGTAATCTCTCAAAATGTTGATCTGGGCATGCAGGTCGAGATGGCTTGTGGCGCGGATCTAATGAGTGATGTTCTCGCTTTTACCCATGCCGGAACTCTGCTCCTCACCGGATTGACCAATCCCCAGGTGGTGCGTACCGCGGACATGGCCGGCGTGCAGGCTATTGTCTTTGTGCGGGGCAAGCTACCGCCTCCCGAGACAGTGGCTCTGGCCGAGCAGCGGAATATCCCCTTGCTTGCCTCGCGCTATACCATGTACGAGACCTGTGGGCGCATCTATCAGACCGGCCTGCC
>SKLG01000280.1 GCA_007123335.1 Anaerolineae bacterium
AAGATGGCCGACTATTGCCGGCAGCGGCCGGTGAGGGTGCGCCCTCACGCCAAGACCCACAAATGCCCCACCATCGCCTGGATGCAGATGAACGCCGGGGCCATCGGCATCACCTGCGCCAAGCTCGGCGAGGCCGAGGTCATGGCCAAGGCCGGCATTCGCGATCTGCTCATCGCCAACCAGATCATCGGCCGGCAAAAGATCGCCCGGCTGATCAACCTGGCCGCCTATAGCGACGTCATGGTGGCCGTGGACGACGCCGGCAACGCCGCCGAGCTTTCAGAGGCCGCGGTGGCCAAGGGGCTCAAGCTGCGCACCATCATCGAGGTGGACGTGGGCATGGGCCGCTGCGGCACCCAGCCCGGTGAGGAGACGCTGGCCCTGGCGCAAAAGATGGTCGAGATGCCGGGCCTGCGCTTTGAGGGCATTATGGGCTATGAGGGTTTTGCCGTCATGATCCCCGACATGGACGAGCGCCGCCAAAAGGCCGAGGCGGCCATGGCCAAGCTCGTCGGCTCGGCCGAGCTGCTGCGCCGCGAGGGGATCCCGGTGGGGATCGTCTCTGCCGCGGGCACCGGCACCTATCACATCACCGGCGAGATCGAGGGGATCACCGAGCTACAGGCCGGCTCTTATGCCACCATGGACGCCAAGTACAAGAGCGTCGACGCCGATTTCGAGCTCGCGCTGAGCGTGCTGGCGCAGGTGATCAGCGTGCGCGACGACGTGGCCATCATCGACGCCGGAATGAAGGCCATGACCCCCGAGTTTGGCATGTCGGTGGTGGTCGCTCCCGAGGGGTGGGCGCTAGCCAAGCTCTCGGAGGAGCATGGCATCCTTCAACGTCAGGGCGGCGAGGCGTTGCGTCGCGGCGACCTGGTGGAGCTGATCCCCTCCCACGGCTGCACGACGATCAACCTCTACAATGAGTGCTGGGTGACGCGAGACGGCGTGCTGGAGGCGGTGTGGCCCATCTCGGGGCGGGGGCAGGTGCGCTAACGCTTCCAGCGCCATCTCTGCGATGGACCGAAAAGCCAAGACGCGCCTCGCGCAAGCATGCTTGCGCGAGGCGCGTCGCGGAAACGGCGCCCTTGCTCGCCGACTCAGGCAGCGTGCACCAGAGCAAAGAGCACGCAGAGCAGGACCACCACCGCCGTCGTAATCACCACCAGATAACGCTCATACACTTCGTTCATGCCAAACCTCCGTCAAGGGTCGCCACGCGCCTCGCTCAGGCCATCTGATAGCGCTCGGCCACGATGGCGCGCAGGGGAATATCCAGGTTGAGCAGATGGCGCTCCACGGCATAGATCATGGGCAAGGGGCCGCAGAGAAAATAGTGGTATTCCTTGCGATCGTCGGGCAGATGGCGATCGAGGATATCGCGGTTGATAAAGCCCTTCTCGCCCTCCCAGTCGTCGGACGGCTTTTCCAGGACGTGGACCGTCTTGAGGTTCAGGACCTTGCCGAGGGCGTCGATCTCCTCGCGGAAAGCGATCGATTCCCAGGTGGGGTTGCCATAGAAAAAGATCACCGGCGTCTTGTCGCCGCGATCGGCCATGGTGCGCATCATGCTAAGGAGCGGGGTGATGCCGATGCCGCCGGCGATGAACACATACCCTGGCGCCGGGCGCCGATCGATGCCAAAGACGCCAAAGGGGCCATCCATATAGACGCGATGGCCGGGGGGCAACTCTCTGACCTGTGCGGTCATGTCGCCCAGTTCCTTGATGGCAAAGTCGATGGTCTCGGTGCGCTCGGCGCTGGAGGCAAAGGAAAAGGGATGCTCCTGGATCCAAAAGGGCGAGCTTTTTAGCGTCAGCCAGGCCATCTGCCCCGGATGGAAGCGAATGCCAGGATGCCCCACCGGCGCCAGGCGCAGCGTGTAGCTCTGCCCGCGCTCGGGGATGATCTCGACGATCTCGTAGGGATGTTTGAGCATGAGCAACGGGCGGATCAGGTGGATGTAGCCCATCATCCCCGCCCAGACGATGGGATAGATGATCCACAGCACGCGCTGGGCCGGCACGGACATGCGATAGTTGAGCATGAACATGTGATAGAGCGCCAGCGCCACCAGGCCCACCGCCAGAATGTCATGGAGGAGCCGCCAGGCCTCGTACCGGAGCCTGATCTGCTTGCGATAGACCGACGTCAGCACCAGCAACGCGGTGAATGCGACGGCGCCCACCGCCGCCCTGGCCCGCATGGGGGCGGTGAGCACGTTGAGCAGCCGCAGCGTGTAGGGGTTATTGATAAAGAGCAATATGGGGTGGAGCAGGACGAGGACAAAACCGACCACAGACGAGTGATGGTGAAAGGTATACAGGGTATCGATGGGAAAGACCCGACCCACGCCCGGCAGCCGAGCGGTGGGGATGAACTGCAGGCCCATGAGCGATAGCCCGGCAAAGCCGAGGGCCACCGAAAGCTCGCGCAAGAACTCGCGCCCAGGAGGCCCCGGCGCGATGAGCAGGATGAGGAGAGGAGCCAAGACCAACAGTCCGTACAGGATCAGCCATAGGGCGGTTTGGGGGATCCTCTTCATAAAGCGACTCTCCTTTTCCGAGTTGCAGAATGACCACATGGCATACAGGCGAGGATCGAAAGCCAGTGTTAGGGCGCGCCGCATTGTGCCGCCACCCATTATACGCGCGCCGATCCGTTCGTCAACGGCGCGGTGGCCAAAAGCAAGGCCTCATGCTTGATATCAACGGCGCGTCATGATACAATGCCGCATGACATTCAACACCTCTATCGCAGCTCATGGCTTGGATCCGTGCACCTGTGGCATCGCTCGTGTCCGTGCCACAGTGCGATTTTAGACGTAAAGGAGCGCACACAGCCATGCGATTGTCCCAAGTTGTAACCGCTCTCTTGTTGCTGAGCATTGTGACCACCGCCTATACCCTGTGGCGCGGCGACACGGTGCAGGACATTAACGCCCGCTGGGAGGTGTCGGGGCATGCCGACGAGACCTCCAGCGCCTTTACCCACTGGGACGACGACGATCCGCCGGTCGTCCCCGCCGCCTGCGCAAGGTGCCACAGCCAACCCGGCTTTATCGACTATATCAGGGCCGATGTCATTCGCGATCATCCCGTCGGCTCGGTGATAAGCTGCAACGCGTGCCACAACACGGCGCTCGACGGGGTGACCAACGCCTTTTTCCCGTCGGGGGTCGAGGTCACCGGCCTGGGCTCCGAGGTGAGCTGCATGCAGTGCCATCAGGGAAGGAACTCGACGGTATCGGTGGAAAGGGCGATCTCGCCGGATAATGAGCGGCTTCCCCTGGACGACGTGCACGAAGGCCTGGGCTTTATCAACGTGCACTATAACATCGCCGGGGCGAGCCTCATGGGTTCGGTGACGATGGGCGCCTATCAATATCCGGATCGAGACTATGTGGGGCAATTCGAGCACGCCGCCTATGTGCAGACCTGCACCGACTGCCACGATGCCCACACCCTGCACGTCGATGCCCGGGCGTGCGCCCCGTGCCACCTCAACGTCGTCGATCGCGGCGATATCGTCGATATCCGCATGACCCCGGGCGGCCTCACCGATGGGGGCATCCGCGGCGAGATCGACGTCATGGCCGAGGCGCTCTATCGCGCCATCCAGGACTATACCGTCGAGGTTATGGACACACACGTCGTCTATGCGCCGGATACGTTTCCCTACTTTTTCATCGATCTCGACGAGGATGGGGAGGTCAGCCCCGGCGAAGCCGCCTTTCCGAACCGCCTCCAGACCTGGACGCCCCGCCTGCTGCGGGCGGCGTATAACCTCAACTTTGTCTATCGAGATCCAGGCATCCACGTCCACAACGCCCGGTACGCCCTGCAGTTTCTCTATGACAGCACAGAAGACCTGTCCGAGGTCGTGCCCGTGGATATGACGGGGATGATGCGGCCCTGAGACGAGGGGACATAAGAGGTGGTGCAGCCAGAGGGTGGGCCTGGATCAGGCTCACCCTCTAATCTTGCTCGATCATGATCTCGGCGCCACAGTAGGTGCAATGGATGAGCCCCTTGCCCGCCAGGCTCAGCTCTCCACTGCACGCGGGGCAGCGCCCGGCCTGCATGAGCTGCTGCGCCTCCACCGAATAGACCGTGTCCTTCTCCCAGTTGATGTACCCGCTAAAGCCATGATCGACCAGCTCGTACAGCCAACCACGAAGGAGCTCACGGGGCACCGCCAGCTCGGCGGCCAGGTGGTCCAGACGCGCCTGCCCTCGAGCGAGGATGACCCGCCGCAGATTCCCGCCGGCCTCCTCCAGCGCCCTGGCGCTCTAGATGCGCTCAAACGGGCCGTAGAGCGTGGCGTCCAGCGCGCCGCTGCTGAGCAGCTCCTGGACGAGTTGCAGCGTGTGCTCTTTGTCAAGGCCGACCTCTCGGCTGAGCTCGTCGATGGTGACCATGCCGCGAGTGTCCAGCGCTTTGACCACCGCTGCGGCCCGCTCCGTGCGCAACGTCTCGCGCATATAGGGCCCAGCTTTGACCCCGAAAAAGACGGCCGGCGCCATCATGGCCAGCACCACCGGCGCGCAAAACACCGTCGTGAACACCACGCCCACCCCAAGGCCGGCGTCAGGGGCAAAGGCCATGCTCGTGCCCCCGACAAACCCCCCGGCGGCGAGCAACAGCGCAGACGCGCCAAACATCAGCGCTCGGCGCGCCGGGGTCTTTTCGCGCAGCGCCCCGATGAGGGGCAGGATGGCGACGGCCGGCAACACGACAAAGCCCAGGAGGACGGCGGGCACTTCCAGGGTCACATCCTGATCGGTGAGGGCCATGCTGAGAGTGCAGATGCTGCCCAGCGCGATCAACCCCAAGGCGATGGTCAACAGCGTCAACGTGGCCCGCGACGGCAATAACTCTCGATATAACACGCGACGACGAAGGCTCATCGAGGGCCTCCCCTCTACGCCATGGGACGGCCAGGGCGCAGTCCCACGCTAAGCGGACGATTCCCGCTAGTATTCGGCCACAAAGGGGCGCAGCGCCTTGAGGCCCAGGGTCAGGCCGTCGGTCCAGCGCTCCTTGAGATATGCGCGGTCCTCGTGCTCCACGGCCATGTCGCCGGCATAGCCCGCCTTGCGCAGGGCGGCAAAGATGGCCGGCCAATCCAACACGCCCAGGCCGGGGATGACGAAACGCCACCAGCCGCGCCCGTGGACGCCCACCCGCTTGAGCAGGTCCTGATCGATGACAATGTCCTTGGCGTGCACGTGGTGGATACGCCCGACATAGTCGTGTATCACCTGGAGATAGTCGATCCCCTGCCAGTAGAGGTGCGAGGGGTCGTACTCCAGGCCCAGGGCCGGGCTGGGCACGGCCTCAAAGAGCATATCCCACAGCTCGGGCGTGGTGGCCATGTTGGTCCAGCGGTAGGGACCGTGGCCCAGCACGCTGCCCGGCCAGGGTTCTAGCGCCAGGCGAATGCCGCGCTCCTCGGCCCGCGCGCAAATCTCGCCAAACACCTCGGCAAAGCGGGGCAGGTTCTCCTCCACCGAGAGGTCGTTGTCGCGGCCGGTGAGGCCCGAGACCACGCCGCAGTTCAGCGCCTTGGCCAGTTGCATGGCCTTGT
>SKLG01000083.1 GCA_007123335.1 Anaerolineae bacterium
TCCGGAACGTCGACGTGGATGTCCGTGCCACGCTCGGCTGCCAGGGAGGTGAAGTTGCCGGCCACCCACCGGGCGATCTCCGCGACGTCCGTGGGCTGCGGCTCGACGGGCAGCCCCCCGGCCTCGAGTGCGGCCACCTGGAGCAGGTCGTTGACCTTGGCCAGCAGCACGCGCGCGTTGTCCTCGACCCGGCTGGCTTCCTCGCGCAAGGAACCGGGCTCGAGCTGCTGCTCGAGCGTCCTCGCGCGGCCCAGGATCAGTGTCAAGGGCGTGCGCAGCTCGTGACTGACGTTCGCGAACAGCTGGTCCTTGGCCTCTCGTGCCCGCTTCTTCTCCTCGATGTCACGGCCTTCGAGGACCAGGAAGGCCACCCGCCCCTGTGAGTCGTGGACCGGCCGGGCCGAGAAGTCGATCGCGACCGTCGCGGTGCCGTGGGCGCCGGCGTAGACGTCCATGTCGTAGCGGACCAGCTCCCCCGACGCGACGGCCTGCTCGATGGCCTCGCGCAGGCCGCGCTGCGTCTCCTCGGACACCGTGAACCAGTGGCCTTCCCACACCGGCTTGCCGATGACGTCTCGACGCTCGATACCGCCACCGTCCAGCGCGGTCTGATTGGCCTCCAGCAACGTGCCGTCGAGGTCGGCAAGGCCGGTGAACTGGAACATGTGGTTGAGGATCACCCGGGCCTTGAGGCCGCGGATCTCGTCGTTGCTGTCTGCATCGTCCGCCGAGTCGATCAGGCCTCGCAGGAGGTCGATCTCCTCGGCCGCGACAGCCCGCGCCTCGGAAGAGGAAGATGGGTGCAATCTCATCACTTCGCCGTGGTTCTCCATCCCCCTGGCCCTGAGGTTGCCATATTGCGGTCGGTTTCGCGGGCGATCCCGACCATGGGGGTGGGTCGGCAGTCGCGCGCGGGCCTCCTGGCCCTGTCGTCGGGCGCTCGGCGTGTGGAGAATCGGACCGAGGGCCTCAGCGTTGGGCGTCGAAGGTTTCCGATGGAGGACTCGAATGCTCTCGAGCAGGTTGGCGCGGGGTCCTTCGAGCTCGCTCCGGTGCACTCCCGGCCCGGCCGATCCCCGACAGCGCGTCCCTCCGAGGCCTCGCTGCGGACACTGCGCGACCTGCTTCGGGATGCGGGGTTCACCGCCGACCCGCAAGCGGTCTGCACCCGGATAAAGAGGGAGCCCCACCTACTGTCCATCTCGTTCGCTAACCATTTATTTTATGCGACAGCTCCTATCTGTCAAAATCGGACATCAGCAGCGAACGCCAGCGCATCCAGTTGACAGCGTACTCCATCCGCATTAGCCTTCCAACGTAGACCCGTCTCGAGCGCCTGCTATCGCGACGTTATCGCGTTCCCAAGGAGGTGACCCTATGCGTGTTGCCATTGTTGGAGCCGGCCCGGCCGGAATGTTCGCCGCCTATGAACTCGCCCGTGAGGGAATCGAGGTCGTCATCGTCGATATGGGCAAGGCTGTCGCGCAGCGTCAACGGAAGGATGGCTTTGATCTGCTGCATGGCGTAGGTGGAGCGGGCACCTTCTCCGACGGCAAGATCAACTTTCACACCCAGGTAGGTGGCGACTTGTACACCTTTATGGATGCCGCCGACGCCTGGGAGTTGGTGGATCATATCGAGGCTATCTTTGCCAGCTATGGCGTGGAGGTCATAGCCACCGAAGATGAGGCGACCCACGATCTGGAAAAGCGCGCAGCCAAGGCCGGCGTGCGCTTTTTGCCCATTCGCCAGGCGCACATCGGCTCGGACCGGCTGATCGAGATGATCGAGTGTTTCGCGCAGGATTTGCGCGACCTGGGCGTCGAGTTTCAGCTCGAGACGCGGGTCGATGACGTCCTCATCGAGGGCGGTCATGCGGTGGGGCTATTGACCCGTCCCACACAGGGGGACGGGGAGCCCATACGCATTCCCGCCGACGCCGTCATTCTCGCCCCTGGTCGGGTAGGCAGCGGCTGGATGGGTGAGATCGCCCAGCGCCACGATCTCACCATCGCGTATAATCCCATTGACCTGGGCGTGCGCGTCGAAGTGCCGGCCATCATTATGGAAGATGTCATCGCCATCTCTTACGACCCCAAGTTCTATGTGCGCACCCCTACCTACGACGACCGCGTGCGCACCTTTTGCGTCTCGCCCCACGGCTTTGTGGTTCAAGAGTTCTATCCGGAAGAGAACGCCGTGGGCGTGAACGGCCACTCGCTCAAGGGGCGCCAGTCGCAGAACACCAACTTTGCGCTGTTGACCAGCGTCAACCTCACCGAGCCCATCGAGAGCACCACGGCCTATGGCATGTCCGTCGCCCAAATGGCCACCACCATCGGCGGAAGGCGGCCAATCCTGCAAAGCATGGGCGACCTGCGCAGACGCCGGCGCTCAACATGGGGCCGCCTGCAAAAGAGCCCCACCGACGTGGTGCCCACCCTGCGCGACGTGACCCCCGGCGACATCACTATGGCCCTGCCGGGGCGGGTGGTCACGAATCTGCTGGAGGCGCTAGAGATGCTGGCGCGGGTCATCCCCGGGCTGGACAGCGACCGCACCCTACTCTATGCGCTAGAGCTCAAGCGCTACGCCACCAAACCCGAGACCGATCGCCACTTGCAAACCGAGATCCCCGGGCTTTATGTAGCCGGCGACGGCGCCGGCGTGGCGCGAGGTATCGGTGGGGCGGCGGCCACCGGCGAGATTGCAGCGCGGGGCATCCTCGCGGCGAGACAGGACGCGGAGAAATAGGCAAAGAGGTCAAGCCTTCCAGAAAAGATCGAGAGTGCCGATGTTTTCTCTCTTCATCAAACCAGCATCATCGAGGATAATACCATGAGTCATGAGACATCGACGATCATGTCCGCAATGCGACGCATTCGTGATGGCGAATTGCTCCTCCCGGCCATCCAACGCGATTTCGTCTGGGCATCCGACCGGATCTATGCGCTACTGGATTCCATCATGCGCAGTTATCCCTTTGGCACACTCCTCTTCTGGAACACCAAACAACGCCTTCAGTATCGACGTTTTGTCGAACAATGGGAAGAAGGCTTTCGCCCCACTTTTGAGATCAAGCAGCAGGGCCATCGCTCGACCCTGGTCTTGGATGGGCAGCAACGCCTACAGTCTCTTTACCTGAGCACATTGGGCACCTATGATCACGGCACTATGCATTTGGACCTGCTCAGCGGCGTTCGCCCTCAGGATAGCTCGGAGCCCATGTATCGCTTCGAGTTCCTGCCGGCGGCTGAGGCGGCGAGGCGCAACGAGGCCGCCCATTCTCAGCAACTATGGGTGGCGCTGCCCGACATCGTCGGCATCCGCGAGCCTGATCTGCTAACCGCTCGGGCACACGGCTACCAGATGCAAGCCGGTGTAGGTCCTGACAGCGAGGTCGGGCAGAGACTCTCCCGCAACCTCACCCGCGTCTATTGGCGCTTTAACGCGCAACCTGTACTGAACCACTTTACGGTGGATAAGGAGTATGGCGACGATGGGCTCATCACCAGCCTCGACGAAATCCTAGAGATCTTTGTGCGGGTCAATTCGGGCGGTGAGGTGCTGTCGCGGTCGGATCTCATGTTCTCCCTCATCCAACTGAACTGGGAGGGGGCCGCGGATGCCATTGCCGATCTCTGCGAAGAACTGAATGCCAAGGCAAATTTGCGCTTTGACAAAGATTTTGTCCTGCGCTGTGCCCTCGTATGCACTGGTCGTGGGGCGCGCTATGATGTGAACAAGCTGCGTGATAAGGAGACCATCGAGGCCATCCAGCAAGCCTTTCCGGACATCGCTCGGGCCATCGTAGCTATCGTCGATATGTGTATCAATACCGCCAAGCTCCAGGACGATCGCATTCTCCGTGCTTACAATACCCTGATTCCCTTCATCTACTTTGCCTATCTGCAGCCGGGTCAGCAGCTACGGAGCGAGGGAATGCTCATGGCCATGAATCAGTCCCTTTACCTGTCGCTCATGACCCGCGTCTTTAGCCGTTATGCCGACAGCCGTATTGACCAGGCTGTGCGCGGAGTTCTGGCCGTCGCTCACCAACAACAGCCAGGGATCTTTCCGCTGCGAGAGCTCAAACGCTTTGTCGGCGAGAGAGAGGGCCACTCAGAGGTGGACGACTGGTTGCTACAGAACAACATCCCTCTTTTGATGAACATCCTAGAGGGAGGCAGCCAGTTGCCGGAGGGTCAGCGACGCTACCGACCCGAGTACGATCACATCTTTCCTCAGCAGGCATTGCGTTCGCAGGGCGTGGCGGAGGACAAGATCAACCACTATGCCAATTTCCGCCTCGTCAGCAAGTTACAGAATATCTGGAAGACGAACCAAGACCCCGAACCCTATTTTGCCGGCCAGCCCGAGGTCATGGCGCGCTATTTGATACCCGCTGATCTGCTGAACTATGACCGCTATGACGACTTTTTGGCCGCACGACGCGAGATGATTTGGCAGCGCGTGAACGAGTTCTTGGGAATCAGCGAGGAACAAGAGCCTATGGCAGGAAAAGCCCCAGAAGCGCCTGAGCAGGCAGAGTCAGAGGTGGTTGGCGTGCCGTCGTCAGCGGAATCGGCGAAACCAGCACCTGCCCCAGCCAGCTCTGGGAGACAACATGAACCCAGGACCATAGAAGCGGTAAGGGCGCGTGCTATCGCGAACGGCACCGGTCCCGCCTTTGACGCGATCCTGGAGACGGCGCAGGAGCTTGGCCTGCATCCAAGGCCGTACGTGAATTATATGGTCTATGTTCCGCCCCAGGACCGTCGCAGGGTCCTGTTTAACATACCCGTCAGACGAGGAGGGGATGGCCGGATCTACGGTTGGGCACATGCAGGCAACTTTGAGCACTGGTGCCAAATACCTGCCCAGAGGTTACATGAAGTGTTGGGTGCCACTGAGCATGGGGTAATACCCATAGCGCCGGAGGAGGTTGATTCCTTCTGTCAACGCCTACGGCAACTCTTCAGGTCGGAGGAGGAAAGCTCATGACCGGGCTCCAGCCTGCCTAGCTCAACTTTGCAGCGGCGGGCATCACTTGCGCGATGCCCGCCGCTGGCCGAAAACGCACGGTATAAGTCCACAGATTGCCCTCCAACGCCTCCACCACGAATCCAGCGTCGAGGCCACGGCGAATCGTCGTCATCGCCAGCGGATAATCGGGGTCGGGCAGGAACTCGGTCACCGCCAGCACGCCCTCTGGTTGGAGCACGCGGTGGATTTCACCCAGCGCTCTGGCTTGATCGGGTATCTCGGGCAGTGCCGTGACCAGCATGACCAGGTCAAACGCATCGTCGGGGAAGGGCAGATCCTCCGCGTCGCCAAGCATCGTGGTGACATTGACGATATCGGCGTTCTCAGCTCGGCGCAGCTTGGCGATGAGTTGATCCAACATCCCCTGTTGTACATCAAATGCCACGACCTCGCCGCGCGGCCCCACTGTCCTCGCGGCCAGCACCGTATAAGCGCCGCTGCCACAGCCAATCTCCAGAACGCGCATGCCAGGACGCAGCCCGCTTCGGGCGATAACCCGTTCCGGCGGCTGCATCCACCGGCGTATGCCGCTATCCA
>SKLG01000392.1 GCA_007123335.1 Anaerolineae bacterium
CGCTCCTTCCTTGAGGATCGTCCCTGGTTCTTGAATGAGCACCAGGCGGCTGGCGGGATCATGATGTCTGGCGGGATCCACGATTTCGAGACGATGCGCATGCTGCTGGGCGAGATCGAACAGGTGCAGGCGCTACGGGCGCCGCAGCGCTTCTTGGAGATGGAAGGCGACGACACGAGCGTGGCGCTGGTGCGCTTTGCCGGCGCCGACGGTCGCGCAGGAGCGGTGGCGACGCTGGTGGAGAGCTTTTTGATGAAGAACCTGGTCACGGCCTCGGGGCCGGAGGTGCACACGTTGCGCATGGATGGCGAGCTGGGCAGCATCGAGGTCCGCGATGGACGCACCATTCACATGTTCAGCGAACGAGCTGACCTGCTTCCTGGCGGTGAACTGCGAGAGCACATCCTCTACGTTCCGGAGCAGGACACCTTTACGGTGTTGATCGCCCATCTGCTGGCCTGCATAGCCGACGGTTCCGAGCCCCTCACCAGCGGACGTCGCCAACGCCGCGCCCTGGAGGCGGTATGCGCTGCCTATCGCTCCATGGACGAGGGTGGAGCGCCGATCACGTTGAGCGCTCCCTCTGGCTAGCTTTACGCAGATAGAAAGGCCTTGCCGAACTCTTGGCCATGCTTGAATAGCGCATCAATATTCTCGTGGGGCACCTCGGGCATGACGCTGCTCGTCGACGAGAGCACAAAGCCGCGATACGCTCCCGCCAGGGTGAAGGATCTTTCCACGGCTCTGCGCACATCATCTGGCGTGCCGTGGGGCAGCGTCGTGGTAACCGACACGCAACCCCAGATCGAGAGCGGCCGCTCGGTGCTATCGGTCAACGATACCATCTGCTCGTAGCGAACGCCATGCTCCTCCTCGAACCCCTGCAAGCCCATGACGCCCAGCGAGAGGATATCCTCCAGAATGGGGTTGATATTGCCATCACAGTGCCAGATGATTCCGATGCCATTCTCTATCAGTGGCTCGCAGCTCCAACGCAATTCGGGGAAATAGATCTCTCGCAGGATATCGGGGGCGATGATGGGACCGCCGCCGGCGCAAATGTCCTGGCCACCATATACAAAGGGGGCGATGCCGTATTTCTCGTGGGCGTGCACAATGGCCTGGTTCAGCAGGCGGCCACGCAACGCCGTGTGGTGATAGTATTGCCGCATCGCCTCCGGATGATCCATGATGGCCAGCAAATAGTTCTCGTATCCCCAGCGCGAGTATCCGCCCATGAAATCGGCCTGACCAAAGCCATCGATGAATAGAACCCGGTCCTCCGTCCGCTTCATCCGCATTAGCAGGTTCTGCGCGTAACCTTGGGCGGCCTCTTCCACGTCGAACTCGGCCTCGACCTTGGCGTCGAAGGGGAGCTGATCCACCGCTCGCAAAATGTCCTCTGGAGTGCCTATATCGTCCGTTCCCCCCGGCCGGACGACGTGCATAAGCTGGCCCTCCTCCAACCGTTTGTGCTCCTCCCCCGGAAAGTACCATTGCGGCACCAGGTTGATGCCACAGCGATGCAGATACTCGTAGAAGACGCCCTCTCTATCCGACCAGTAGTCACGCCCCGAGACCCTACTCATGTACGACGAGTTGGTCATCCACGAGTAGTTGATGCACGGCTCCTCCACATGCTCGCGCATGAGCGTCGCCAACGCGATCTCTCTTCCTAGCATTGTTCTACCCCAATTCCTGTGGGTGGCGCTACCGGCTGGTCGCTCGGGACACACGGCGAGCCATTCCTCTGCTCACGGACGAGTCTACCACGCTCCCTGGCGCCTTGTTCTGCCCAAGAGGCTTCTTGTACGCTCACAGTATGGCTTTCGATCGCACAGCATGTCAAGGCGATCGATGCCTCAACGCCTCCTCGCCTTTTGGGGGGTGCTGATATCCTCCATGCCCTAGTCCTCCGCAGAATGTGCTACAATATCGTCATTGCCGTATAGAGTAACAGCAGCGTTTGGTATTTATCCCAAGGGAGGCGCAAGACATCATGCTCACCCAGGTTTTGCATCCAGAAGGCTACCATGGCAGAAGCTGGTATCGCGGCTTTTTCGAGGGCTGGTATCTCAAACTGGTTGATGCAGCAGGAGAGCATGCTCTGGCCGTTATCCCAGGCATCTCATTGGATAGAGATCGAGACCAGGCTCACTGCTTTGTGCAAGTTCTGGACGGTCGACGAGGCACTGCGACGTATCATCGCTTTCCCCTGGATGTCTTGACCGCTCGGCGCGATACCTTTGATGTCCGCATTGGCGCCAATCGCTTTGGCTTGACAGGTATGACTCTCGATCTGGACGGCTCGGGGAGCCGCATAGTGGGAGAGGTACAGTTCCGCGGCGTACAGCCTTGGCCCGTCACCCTACTCAGCTCTGGCGCCATGGGACCTTTTGCGTACATGCCGTGGATGGAGTGCTACCACGGTGTCGTGAGTTTTGATCATGCTCTGGAGGGGACCTTGGCAATCGATGGGCGCCCGATTGTCTGGGATGGCGGCAGAGGATACATGGAGAAGGACTGGGGGCGGTCCTTTCCCCATGCCTGGGTATGGATGCAGAGCAATCACTTTGGCTCGGCGGGCACCTCATTGATGGCTTCCGTCGCTATCATCCCCTGGCTCGGCAGTGCATTTCGCGGCTTTATGGTGGGGCTCTGGCATCAAGGTCGCCTGTTGCGTTGGGCTACCTACACGGGTGCCCGAATCGAGCATCTCGCAGTGCAGGATGATGTCGTATCTTTGCGGATACTGGGCGGATGGGGCAACACGCGAGGCCTTGGGCTGGAGCTGGTGGCGCAAAGAGCGACCAGTGCGCCGCTGCTAGGACCGCGCCGCGGGGCGATGAGCGAGCGCGTGTCCGAGACATTGAGCGCCATCATCACGCTGCGGTTGACCCAAGCCGGCGATCCTCACGATGTGCTCTACGAGGACAAAGGTGTGCACGCCGGCCTGGAAGCCGTGGGCGAGTTGCTGCGACTGGTGTCCTGAGCGAAAGCATCATATTGCCATAAAGTAGCACTGCGATTCTTGCCAACACGGGCAGGGTCAAGTACAGTAGATGGATGGCGGCAATACTCGCCTTTGCACCACATCTGGATCGATATCTGTCAACATCCAAGAGCGGAGATGATATGCACCGCTGGAAGCGCAATCTCGTCGTATTGTGCTTTGCGCAGCTCGTAACCATGATCGGCTTTTCTGGTTACCATCCCTTTGTTCCTTATTATATGATGGAACTGGGTGTGGATAGCTATGCGGCAGCCATGTCCTGGTTGGCGGCCTTTAACAGCGGTTCGGCCATTGCCATGATGATCGCCTCTCCGATCTGGGGTGCGTTGGCAGACCGCCATGGGCGACGCATGATGCTGATTCGAGCGACGCTGGCGGGCTGTCTGTTTTCCTTTCTCATGGGTATGGCGCAATCGCCTATGCAGCTGGTGGTGCTTCGTCTGGTGCAGGGGTTCTTCTCTGGCACAGTCGTTGCTGCCGTGACCTTGGTGGCCACTGGGACCCCGGAGGAGCATCTTGGAAGCAGCCTGGGGATCATGCAGACGGCCCAGTTTGTTGGCCAGTCTATCGGTCCTTTGGTAGGAGGCATGACTGCCGATGCTTTGGGCTATCGCAACGTCTTTTTTGTCTCCTCAGGCCTCATGCTGTCCTCGGTGATCACCATCATCTTTTTGGTGCGTGAACACACCCAGCAGCGCGAGCCCGCGGCGCGCGACTCTAAAACTGCGGAAAAAGGGGGCGCCTTGGCTGCCCTGACCAATCGCAACACCCTTGTGCTGGTGCTGACTCTGGCTGGGAACAGCTTTGCCATCGCCGTATTAAGCCCTGTGCTTTCGCTATATATCAAGTCGCTGGTTGGGGATGTGCCCAATCTGGGCACCATCGCTGGCTCGGTCATGTCGGTGACTGCTTTCACCTCTAGCGTATCGGCGGTGTTGTTGGGGCGCCTGGCCGACAAGATCGGACAAAAGCGCATTCTCATCGCCTGCGTCGTAGGGGTATCGTTGGTGCATGTGCCCCAGTCGATGGTGACCCATCCCAATCAATTATTATGGCTGAGGGGGATTCAGGGCATCTTGATGGGGGGAGTGATGCCTACGGCTAATGCCCTCTTGGCCTATGCCACACCGCAAGAAAGACGCGGGGCGGTCTTTGGCTTTTCAAACAGCGCGCATGCCGGTGGGCGGGCGTTGGGCCCGGTGATGGGGGCAGCCGTATCGAACACCTGGGGCATGGCCAGCTCCTTTCTGGTAACCGCCGGAGTATTTGCGGCCATGGCCATGCTGGTTGCGGGGTTTGTGCGCGTGCAGGTGGCGGGCGATACCCAGGAGGTAGAGGAGGCCGCGGTGCCTACGGTCTCTAATCCCCAACAATAGCCTTGAATCATTGAGCCTCGCGCATACAAGAACGCGTAGGCAAGCCATCATGCGATGTGCTTACCCCTCAGAGGTGCGGGGGTTCTCCCCCGCTTCTCTCGCCTAGTTCATCATGTATCCGCCGCCGTATAATCCGCTTCACAATTTGACCTCGGAGGATACAGGGACCTATAATAACCCCTGCCTCGGGAGTGCTCTCTGGATATACTGGCGTGCTGCGCGCTAATGAGTCGTCTTTGAGGCGATATGCCCCAATAGCTCAGAGGATAGAGCAACTGCCTTCTAAGCAGTGGGTCGTGGGTTCGAATCCTACTTGGGGCACCTGTGCAAAAGAGGCCCATCTTTATCCCTTGGGACAAGGATGGGCCTCCAAGTTATATGGGAGGGAACCCCTTCAATGGAGCCGCGGCCAGTGTAACGATTTCGGCCAGTGGAACAGCCTCGACCGCGCCGGATCCGGAAGCGGGCATACCAGCGGCTCCTGCTCCTGAGCAGCCTCGCCGCTCTCTACCACAGGGCTGGGCGCCAGGTGCAGCACGCGCACACCCACCGTCTCGGTGACGCGCATGAGTAGCGGGCCAAAGATGGCGGTGAACAGCACATAGGCGGCCGCCAGGGGAGCCAATTGCGGCTCCAAGCCGACCCCTGCACCCAGAGCAGCGATCACCAGCGAGAATTCGCCCCTGGCGATCAGCGTTGTGCCGGCGCGCAGGCGGCTCAGCGGGTCCAGATTGAGGTGCCTGGTGGTCCACCAGCCGGTGAGGATCTTGGACACCGCGGTCAGCAGCCCCAGGCCGACGGCCGGCAGCGCCATCCCTATCAAGCTGCTCGAATCGATTCCCATACCGAAAAAGAGGAAGAAGATGGCGGCGAACAGGTGCCGCAGGGGGCCAATGAGTCTGTGGACCTGCCTGGCCACCGGCTTGCACAAGGTGATGCCGACCATGAACGCACCCACCGCCGCCGAAAGGTTTGCCCACTCGGCCAATCCGGCGATCAGCAACGTCATGCCCAAAGTCGTCAAGAGGACGATCTCGTTGGACGGATGCGCGATGAGATTGCTCAGTGGCCCGCCGCATCGCGTTGCCAGAAGGAACATGGTCACGCCGACCACCGTCGCGATGAGCACCGCGATCATGCCGGACGCCACTCCCTGCCCGATGAGCAGAATAGTCATGATCGGCAGAA
>SKLG01000019.1 GCA_007123335.1 Anaerolineae bacterium
CGCTGAGTGTTGCCGCCGGACATGGGGATAACCATCGCCCCGATGCGCTCTGCGCCGTAATGGGCGCCCAAACCACCGGTAAAGAGGCCATAGCCGTAGGCGTTCTGCACCACGTCGTTGCGCGTCACCTCGCCACAGGCCAACGTGCGGGCCATTACCTCAGCCCAAAGATCGATGTCCTGGCGGGTGTAAAACACCACGGTAGGCTTGCCCGTGGTGCCGCTGGAACCATGTACCCGCACCACCTCGTCGGTGGGCACGGCCAGCAATCCAAAGGGATAGTTATCGCGAAAGTCGGTCTTGCGCGTAAAAGGCAGGTGCCGGAGATCCTCCAGGCTCTGCACGTCACTCGGCTTGACACCGGCGGCCTTGAACGCCTGACGATAGAAGGGAACCCTGTCCACCACGCGGGCCACCTGCGTCTTGAGGCGCGTCAGTTGTAGGGCCTCAAGCTCTTCTCGGGACGCACACTCCATCTGCGAATTCCAGACCATATTGACCTCCTATGACGTACGTGGGTGCGTTGGGCCCAACGCGGGCTCTGACCCGCTCGCCCGCCTATCAGGCGATACCCAGATAGGCCCGCCTCATCCGTGGTGATGCCAGCAACTCTTTGGCGGTACCATCGGCGACAACCCGCCCGGTCTCCATCACATATCCCCGATCGGCGATGCGCAACGCCGCGTGAGCATCCTGCTCCACCAGCAGGATCGTCAACCCCTCTTGGCGCAAACCCACCAGGAGTTGCATCGTGTCGCGCACCAGATTGGGCGCCAGCCCAATCGAAGGCTCGTCGAGAAGGAGCAGCTCTGGCGAAGCCATGAGCGCGCGCCCCGTGGCCAGCATCTGCTGTTCGCCGCCGCTGAGGCTGCCCGCCATTTGTCCCTGTCGTTCCTCCAGGCGGGGGAAGAGGCGAAAGACCCGATCCAGGCGATCCTGTAAACCGACATCCCGCATCAGCCAACTTATCGGTCCCAGTAAATCCCGCAAGCGACCGGCATGATGCTTGTAGCCGCCCAGCAGCAGATTATCACGCACGCTCATCGTCGGCAACACCTGGCGCCCCTCGGGCACCAGGGCTACACCAGTATGGGCCACCTGATGGGCAGAGAGCTGATCGAGACGCTGCTCCCGCCAGCTGACCGTGCCGTCGACTGCCGGCTCCAAGCCAACAATGGCCTTGAGTAGACTGCTCTTGCCCGCGCCGTTGGCGCCGAGAATGGCCACGATCTCCCCAGGCTCTACCGTCAGCGACGCTTCGCGCACAGCATGAATATGCCCGTATCGCACGCTGAGATTCTCGACCGTGAGCATCACTCCACCTCCGTGCCGAGGTAGGCTTCAATGACCGCCGGATTGCGGCGCACATCGTCGGGCGTACCCTGGGCCAACCGCTTGCCGTGATCGAGCACCACGATCCACTCCGCCAGTTGCATGACCACTTCCATATCATGCTCAACCAGGATGGTGGTGATACTCATGTCGCTCAACCGACGAATCAGATCGACCAGGGCGCTCTTTTCGATGCGATTCAGCCCTGCAGCTGGCTCGTCCAACAGCAACACCCGTGGCTTGCTGGCCAGCGCCCGAGCGATAGCCAGTAGGCGCTGCTGACCAAAGGGCAGGTTGGCGGCCATCTGCTCGGCCTTGGTGCCCAGCCCCACAAAGTTGAGAAAGCGCAACGCTTCGAGATAAACGTCCTCTTCTTCTCTGCGGGTGCGCGGCAATCGTAATGCCGCATCGATCAGTCGGGTCTGCCCCTGCAGATGGCAGCCCACCATGACATTCTCCAGCACGCTCATGTCCTTGAACACCAGCGCCTGCTGGAATGTCCGTCCGATGCCGAGGCGGGCCCGCTCGTGGGCGGGCTGGCCGTTCAAACTCTTGCCCTCCATCAGTACCTGGCCGGCGGCCGGCGACAGGACGCCGGCGATCACGTTGAGCAGCGTCGTCTTGCCCGCGCCGTTGGGGCCGATCAATGACAGGCACTGATTCACATACACACGGAATGAGACATCGTCCACGGCCACCAGGCCACCGAACAGGTGACGAACGCGTTGTACCTCAAGGATAGTGTTGGCATCCATGACCTTATTGTCCTCGCTGTCCAAGGACTCGGATACGCTGCCCGCCCCGTTGTGCTCGACGCCAGAGCCATGCTACGGGGCCGGTATCCCTGCTTCTGCTCCGCTCCCAGGCCTTGCGGGCACCAGCGATAAGCCCCTCCGGCATAAAGATCATGATGGCCACCAGCAGGATGCCATAGGCGATGATCTGGTATTCGCCAGAGCCGTGGCGAGTCACCAAAGGCACGATTTCGCGCAGGCCCAGCGTGAGCAGCATCACCCCAGCGGTGCCAAAGGGAGCCCCCCAGATGCTGGCCATCCCACCAACGGCAGCCATCAGCACCAGACGGATCGACAGGTCCAATTCGGCAGCCGCGGGACTGATAAAGATCATATAGTGGGTGTACAGACTACCGGCCACGCTGGCAAAGATAGCGCTGACGACCAGCGTCTGCAGCTTGTAGCGGCTGACGTCGATGCCGAGGCTTGCGGCGGCCTCCTGACTATCGCGGATGGCCCGCAAAGCACGCCCAAAGCGTGAGTTGACGATGTTCAGGGCAATGATGAGGGCGATGAGGACAAAGAACCATACCAAATAGTAGTAGGACATGTCACTGCGGATGGGCGTCCCGGCCAAGGTCAAGCGCGGGATGCCCGGAAGGCCCGAGGAACCGCCGGTGTAGGTCCTCCATTCAACGGCGATGACGTGGATAATGGCGCCAAACGCCAGAGTGCCCATGGCCAAATAGTGACCGCGCAGGCGAAAGATGGGCGCTCCGATGACGGCAGCGATGCCCCCGGTAATGATGGCAGCGGCGACCATGGCCAGCCAGGGCGACCAGTCAAAATGGGCACTGAGGATGGCCGAGCCATACGCGCCCAGCGCAAAAAAGGCGGATTGACCCAGCGAGATCTGGCCAGCAAAGCCCATCAGCAAGCACAGACCGATGGTGACGATGGAATAGATACCGATAAAGATCATGGTGCTCAGCGCATAGGGTGTGCCCAACCACAAGGGCAGCGTACCGATGAACAGGGCCAACAAGACGATGCCGACGGCGTTGCGGTTGCTTCGCCAACGCGCATATATCGCCGAGATTTGCACGCGCATCCTCACGACCGGCGCCTCCTCATAGACAGGTTCATCGTGCGTCCAACCAGCACCACAAAGAGCGCCAGGAAGGCGACGCCATCCTTGATCCCCGAGGTGAGCAACCCGGCGGTGAACGACTCGAGCACGCCGAGCACCAGCCCCCCGGCAACAGCGGCGGGGGCGCTGACCATGCCGCCCATGATGGCAGCGATGAACCCCTTGAGCCCCAAGCCCAGGCCCATATCATAGGTCACCAGCGTCAGCGGCGCGATGACGATGCCTGCCACGGCGCTCATTCCCGCGCTGATGCCGTAGGACAGATGGGACATGGCGCTGCTATCTACGCCCGAGACCTCTGCCGATCCACGGTTGATGGAACAGGCACGCACCGCCTTGCCCAGCAACGTATGCTCAAAAAAGAGATAGAGGATGATCAGCACCACCAGGGCTACGCCCATGATCCAAATCCGCTGCCGGCTGAGGACGGCGCCCATGATCTGCAAAGGAGCGCCGGGCGTAAACTCGGGCAACGCATAGGGAATGGTGCCCCAGAAGAGCAGGCCCAATCCACGCACCGCGATGGCTGTGCCGAGGGTGATCATGATCAGACTGACCTCTGGGGCATGCCTGGCAGGCTGAATAGTGAGGCGATGGGTGATGACACCCACACACGTCACCAGCGCCACCGAGACCAGAGCTGCCGGGATAAAGGGCAAGCCCAGACCCAAGAGGGTCACCGCAAGCATGGCGCCGAGCATGACAAATTCGCCCTGAGCGAGGTTGATCACACCGGTCACGTTATAGATGGTGATAAAGCCTAGAGCGATGAGCACATAGATGCTGCCGATGCTCACACCGGACACCAAAAGCTGGATGTAATCGCTTAGAGCGTACTGTGGCATAACCCCTCAGTTCTCATAACGCTGTCGGTATCTATTCCGCAGACTCATGTTTCACCTCCCAAAGGGGCTCCTTTGGGAGGTGATTTTTCTACCAGTTCTCCGGCGGATAGTATTCCCACTCACCGTTGATGATGCGACAGAGTACCACATCATCGGCGCTCATGCCAACATGGTCGTCGGCGGTGATGTTGAATACGCCGCTGATGCCCACAAAGTTCTGCGTGTTCTCCAGCTCGTCGCGCAGGCGCACGGGCACCTCGTTGGCGGGCACATCGGAAGGAATCCTCGACAGCGCTTCGATGGTCAGCATGATGGCGTCCCACGCGTGACCGGCAAAGGTGCTGGGCGCATTGCCCGAGCTGGCCTCGTAATCCTGCACAAACTGCTGAATCACGGCCCTTTGCGGATCGCCTTCAGCGAGGGCATCCATAGCCACCAATTTGCCCATGGGGAACAGAACGCCTTCAGCGGCCTCGACCCCGGCCACGTCGATAAAGGGCCGCATGCCAATGCCGTGATTATGGATGATGGGCATGTCGATATTCATCTCGCGGAACTGCTTGGTGAGAATGGCCGCGGCAGGCGGAATGGCGGTGACAAGCAACGCCTGGGCGTCGCTGGCATTGAGCTTGGTGAGCTGGGCGGTCATGTCCTTGTCGGCAGCGCCAAAGGTCTCTTCCAGGACGATCTCCACCCCTTGCTCGGCCGCCGCCTTGCGGATGGCTTTGGCGCCATCCTCACCATAGGCGTCATTCACATGAAAGTTGGCCACCCTGGTGAGCCCCTTGGCCTTGGCGTAGCGGACCTGCCAGGGCGCGGTGTGGTCGTTATTCTGCGCCGTCTTGAAAATCCACTTGCGCTCACTCACCGGTTCAACAATGGCGCTACTGGAGGCCATGGAGATCATGGGGATCTGGGCCTCTTGCATGACCGGCACGAGCGCCATGCTGGTACCACTCGTCGTGGTGCCGATGATGGCGACGACCTTTTCATCGTCAATGAGCTTTTTAGCCACCGAGATGGTGGTGTCGGGGCTGCTCTCGGTATCCATGATCAGGATCTCCAGAGGGTGCTCGACGCCATCAGGACCAACGACCACCGAGCCGTTGGCCTTGAGCTGCTCCTGGATCATGACGGCCGCGTCCCGTTCAGGCACGCCGAGGAAGGAGGCCCCGCCGGTGATGGCGGCCATGAATCCGATCTTGTAGGTGGTGACCTGACTCTTGGGGGTGGCGGTGCGACAACCCGCCATCGTGGGGAAAAGGAGCACAACGATCAGGATAAGGCACAGGCTGCGTTTCAGGAGTTTCATCTCGTCCTCCCTTGACTAGCCCCCGGCGCTGAGCGTCACCGAGGGATGGGCATGCTTCTGCTTGTCGACGCCTCCGCGCCGATACACGGGCAAGGGGGAAACATGCCGTGAATAGGTTATCGGCCCGACGCGCCTCTGC
>SKLG01000183.1 GCA_007123335.1 Anaerolineae bacterium
AATACCGCTATGGCGGGGGCCGCGTGGGCAATGTGGGCGCCGAGACCATCACCGACCTGGCCACGCCGATCCCAGAGGTCGACTCGGTCACCAACTATCGACCGGCGGAGGGCGGCGCCGACGAGGAGACCCTGGACGAGACCAAGCTGCGCGGTCCACGAGACGCCCTCAAGACCCGCAACCGGGCCGTCACCCTGGAGGATTTCGCCCTGCTGGCCGCCGAAACCCCAGGCGCTCTCGTGGCCCGCGCCCACGCCTATGTCGCCAAACCAAGCTCCGACGGCGACGGGTGTGGTCGCGTCATCAACGTCGTCATTGTGCCCAGCAGCGAGGACGCCAAGCCGGTGCCCAGCGAGGTAGCCCTGGACATGGTGTGCCGCTATCTGAACGAACGCCGGCTGATCACCACCCAGGTCTGCGTGCAAGGACCGCCCTACCACGATGTGGACGTGGCGCTGGACGTGCGCGCCCGCGATAACGCCGATCTCAAGACGGTCAAGAACGCCATCGCCGATCGTCTGGAGGAATACTTTCATCCCCTCAAGGGCGGCGAGGACAAAAAAGGGTGGCCTTTTGGCCGCGACATCTACTATTCCGAGCTTTTACGCGAGATCATGGTCTTGCCCGGCGTCCTACGGGTGGAGAGCCTGACGCTCTACAAGCTGCTAAAGCGCTTTGATACCAAGAGCGACGCCGATGGCGAGATGAACGGTCTGATCGAGGCCGAGGGAGCGGCCTTCCCCGACGCGTGTTGGGGCGAGGGGCCGGACGGAGTGGTGATCGCCATCGTCGAATCACCCCAACCCGGCGATCCTCCGGTGCAACGCTGGTATGTGGCCGCCGCCTACGATTGCTGCGACCTGCCCGTGGCCGATGGCGCCCTCATCGCCCTGCGCCAGGCCAATATATCGATCAGCTACGCGCGACCGCGAGGAGCCTGATGACGCGCCTGATTCGTCCCTACGATTTCATCCTGGATAACGCCAGCGGCTGGCAGCCACTGGAGGCCGATGCCGCGTCGGTCGAGGAGGGCGACGGGCCCGTCGCCGGCATCCAGCTTCAACCGCTGGCGCAACGCCTTCCGGATCTCACCGATCCTCACGGCACGTTCGGCGGGATCACGATGCCGCGCGGCGTAGCCGTGTGGGGCGACCAGATCTTTATCAGCGACCCCTCGCGGCACCGCATCCTGCATTGGCAGCCCTGTTGCGGCCCTGCCAGGGTGCTGGCCACCATCGGCGGCCTGGGGACCGAGCCGAGGCAGTTGGATACCCCCCTGGGCCTGGCCATCAGCCACAGGGATGACCTGGTAGTGGTGGATTCGGGCAACCGGCGATTGCAGTTGTTTACGTTGCCTGGGTTGGCCCTGCGCCGCATCCTGGGACCGTTCCCCTCCCGGCTTGCCGCGCCTCTGCCCGAAGAGCCCTTTTGGCATCCCATAGATGTCGCGCGGGGGCCTCATGGCCGCTTGTACGTGGCGGACCGGCAGGGCTTGATATGGCGGCTGGATGCGCAAGGGAGGCCAGACCCTCATTTTGACGGCAGCTTGCCCAGCGGGTTTGTGCCCCTGCTTATAGCCGTCGATAGCCTGGGGCGCATCTATCTCGTCAGCCAGGACCCGCCCAGCATCCTGCTCATGGACATCTACGGCAAGGTGATGCCCAGACCGGACCAACTCAAGACCGCCGTGGACCATTGGCTGTCCACGTATGCTCTCGCTGCCACCTTTGCCGAGGAAGCCACCGCCCGGTCCATGGTGTTGCCGGCCGAGCTCAGTCAGATGATGGATGTCGACCTGAACCTCTACCTGGACCAAGCCCTAGATCAAGCCATGCGCCAGCACACAGAGTGCAAGACGCGTGAGGAGGTCCGCGAGGAGGTCTGGGCGCAGATCCGCGACGCTGCCTACGAGACGGTGCTGCCGGCCGCATACGCCGCACACCTTCCACAATTCCTGGCCCGCGTCTTGACCGCCTCGCGCCTGAGCCTGCGCGAGAACCAGATCTTGTTGGCGGCGGGCGATCCGCGCGAGTGCTATCGTGAACCCCTCGCCACAGACTTGACCGTGGATGAGAACGGCTTTTTGGAGATAGAGGATGGCGATCCGGGGCCCTATCTGCATTATGTGCCGCCGCCGGCCACCTTTAGCCATGCGGGGCTGTATCGCATGCAACCCCTGGATAGCAGGCGCCTTGGCAACCCCTGGCACCGGCTAACCCTGGAGATCGACGTGCCGGAGCGCACCGGCATCCGCGTCTTTACCTTTACCAGCGATGTCCTGCGGCCCACGCTAGCCACCGCGGGCTTGCTGACCGAGCCGCCGCAGCCCGATCCGTGGCAAGCGAACCCCGACAACGCCGACGAGTTCCTGATCCAGTCGCCGCCGGGCCGCTACCTTTACCTGGCATTGGCGCTCAAGGGTCCCGGCAATCGCACGCCCAGCGTCAAGCGCATCTATGTCCATGCTCGTCGACAATCTTCGTTGAGCTATCTTCCCGCCGCCTACCAGGCGGACGAGACCAGCCGCCTGCTGTTGGACCGTCTGCTATCGCTGACCGACACGCTATTCGGGGAGATCGAGAGCCAGATCGAGGACTGGCCCCTGTTCCTGGACATGGCCGGCGCGCCGGACGATTTTTTGCCCTGGCTGGCCTCCTGGTTTGATCTGTCGCTGGAGCAGGTGTGGACCGAGGCGCAGCGGCGAGCATTCTTGCAGAATATCGTCGAGCTGTACCGCTGGCGCGGCACCATTCGAGGCATGCGCCTCATGCTCCAACTACACGCCAATCTGCAGGAGCCCATGCCCCAGATCGTCGAGTACTACCGGGGTATCGGCCAGCCCGATCTAGAGACCTGGTCAGGGCGATCGTCTACTCCCCGATCTTGTGCTCAAACCAAGTGCTGTCCCGAAAAACAAGCGCTAAATGCCGAGGATGCCATGATCCTGAAGAACTGGTTGGGGCAGCCGCCCGAGGGGGACGCACCGCATCACTTTGGTGTGCTGCTGCCGGCCTTTGCAGTGGATACAGAGGAGAAACGCGCCATCATCGTGCGCCTTATCGACGGGAACAAGCCTGCGCATACCCATTTCAGCATCCGCCCTGTGTCCCGTGGCTTGCGACTGGGCTCCACCACCATACGCGGTTCAGCCCTGGGGCTGGATAGCCTATTGGGGGGGCATCCGCAGTGGCGTCTGCCCGCCCAGTCCCCCAGATTCGACGAGGATAGCGTCTTGGCCGTCAGCACCGCGTTGCCGCCGGCCACCGCGCCCCGCTCGGTCTCGGTTCGCCTCGGGGTCACGCGGTTGGGCGAGCCACAGTTGGGCTGTCGCATCTGCGCTCCCTGTGTTGTAGGGGAAGAATCGGAAGGAGAGCATACACCATGACTCAGACATCATCGCCTGATGGCGTCTGCCTGCCCTGTGGCTTGCAGAAATTTGAGCGCAATCGCTACTTTGATGGCAAGCTGTTGGTGACCAGGGATTTTCAGCAGGAGCAGGACCATTTCAGGGGCAAGAACCGGTTGCACAACGACCTGCTGCATGGCACCGGCACCGTCTGCGGCCTCAAGGTTGAGCAGCACCCCAACCCGGCCTGTCGCCATCGCTTTGTCGTGCTAGAGCCCGGTCTGGCGTTGGACTGCTGTGGCAACGAGATCGTCGTCCACGAGGAGCGGATCGTCGACCTGCAAGAACTGATTGAGGAGGCCTTGCGGGCCGGCGGCCTCTTTCCCACCACCGGCGATCCCGCAGACCACGATATCTACCTGCGGATCGCCTACACCGAGTGCAACACCGAGCCCGTTCCCGCGCTCTTGGACGATTGCGGCTGCACCGAGGCCAACGTCGAGTTCAACCGCACGAGAGAGGGCTACCGCCTCTTTGTGGATCTGACCGAGCCGGTTAGCGAATCCACAGACCCCCTGGATGCCCGGCTGGAATGGCAACATACTCTGTTCACGGCCCATCCGCGGGCGATCGTGGTCGACCGCTCGTTGCAGCGCCTTTACGTGGCCGAGTGGGACGGCGATGACGGGTGGCTGCGCATGTACGACACCAGCAACCACAGCTTGTTGGTGCCCCCAGTGTCGCTGAGCGCGGAACCGGCCATACCCGTGGCTGCCAGCCGCTCCAATCTGGGGGATCTCGTCTATGTGGCGGCAGCCATCGAGGAGGATGTGGAGGGCTCCCCCATCACCAGCGTCCACATCCTGATCTTTGACCAAAATCTGTTAGAGACAGCTCCGGATACGGCGATGCGGGCCAGCTTGACGGTCGATGCCGAGACCCTGGCGGGCTTGGATGTCTCGCCGCTGGACGACAGCCTGTACGCCCTGCTGCCCGACGGCCGGATCATGCGCTGGAGCAGCAACTCGATCCGCGACTGGGTGGACGGCGTCGGTAGCGAGCCGGCGCCCGTGGTTCAGGATCTGCGCAACGCCGATTCCGACCCCACCACGGCGACGGTCACCCCCGGCGACATGACCATCAGGCAAGATGGCCGCTGGATGGTGGTGGCGGATACCTCACAGCCGCGCCTCATCGTCCTCAACCTCGCCCAGTTCGCCACAGAGGTGCCGCTGGGCGACGACGTGTCCAACTTGATGAAGGGCTTTGCCCTGCCCGCCGGACACGTGCCCTTTGTGGTCGAGTTCAGCTACGACGGCGAATACCTCTATGCCCTGGGGCGCGAGAGCCAGATGCTCTACCGCATCGAGGTGCGCACCAGCCTGGACGACTTTATTCCCATCATCCCCAGCGAGGGCAATGCCTTTAGCGCCGTGCTCCTGGCCAATCCCCCAGAGGCGGGTGATCCGCTCAAGCCGCTGCCGCTGGATATGGGCATCTCGCCGCGAGACAACTGGATTTATGTGCTGCGCCGCGAGTTCGACGCCGCCGGCGATCCACGAGATCGAGGCGAGGTGCTGATCCTCTCGGTAGACGCCATCAACGAGCGCCGCGGGCCGGACACCTCCGACCTGGAGAACACGCCCGAGATTGGCCGGGGCGTCGTGCACACCAAGGACAACGCCCTCTTTCAGAACCTGGCCTTCCTGGGGCAGCGCCTATACGTGGCTGGCGAGACGTTGCCGGCTGATCCCACCGATGAGCCGACCCAGGGCAGCATCAGTATCCTTTATGTCAACGAGGCGGCGTGCGATGCCTTTATCGACCGCGTCATCGAGGGCTGCGACACCTGCGACGATCACACGACCGGCGTGATCATCGCCTCCATCCAGGGCTATCAGTGGAATGAGCCCATGACCAGCGATCAGTTGGCCTCGGTTAACGTCATCGACAACCTGACCCACCGGCCCATGGTGCCCAGCACCAACACCCTGCGTCAGGTCATCGAATGTATGCTGGAAAAGGGGATCAGCGAGGGCATCCCCGGACCTCGCGGCGCGGCGGGGCCGCAGGGCGATGATGGCGCCCGTGGCCCTGGCATCACCGACGTCGATGTCAACACCTTGTCGCCGGGCAGCAGCGCCACCGCAGACCTGGAGCCGATCCCAGGCGACCCCGAGGGCGACCAACGGCTCCTCCTGGGGATTCCTGCGGGAGCCGATGGCGACGCCGGCCCGCGCGGCCCAGGCATCACCGAGGTCGTCGCCAATACGTTGCCGCCGGGCAGCAGCGCCACGGCGGACCTGGAGCCGATCCCAGACGATCCCGAGGGCGACCAGCGGCTGCTCCTGGGCATCCCACGCGGCGCCGACGGCGCGAGCCCCACGCCCGAAGAGTTCAACCGGGTGACTCACGCCAGTTGGCACCACGATGAGGTCATCTCGATCACCGAGTTTGCGGAGCGTCTGTTCCCGGTGGGGTTTGTCGTCCTATTCAGGGAGCCAGTGCGGGAGGACGCTGTTCATCGCCGACACGCCTTTGCCAAGATTCGTCGGCGCGAGCAAATGCCCGGAGGCATACAACTGGAATGCGAGTGCGTGATCCCGATGGATGTAGAGCCCGTGGAATCTTTCGAAATCGAGGACAGAGAAGTCACGTGGCTGATCGGCGACACGCCCACCCCTAACCGTTTCGAGCTGGTGACCGCCGCAGAGCCGGTGAGAGGTCAGTCATTCGTTCGTGGCCTCCGCCTGGTGCCGCCAGAGGAGTGGAGCAATCAGGATCTGCTTAGTAGATTCATTGGGCATTTGATGGGGCAAGTTCCTTCGGCTTACTTCACAGTGACGATCGTGCTGCGCAGCGAGTGGATCCTCGACGAGCGGGGGCGCGCCCTGGACGGCGACCACATCTGGCCGGGCGTGCCGGAGGGCCCGACGGCGGCGGGTGTCAATGGGCGTATGAGCGGCAACGGAACACAAGGCGGCGACTGGGTGAGTGTGTTGCATATCATGCTCCCACCGCACTAGCCGCGATCCGCACCGCGTCATGTGGTGAGCCGGCTGCCAGCGCCACGCCTTGTTTGCTGGCTAGCCTAAAGAATGCCAAGGATGCTGACGATGGGGATACCCGGTAGCTCAGAGCATTTGATAGCTGGACAACTGGTCCGTTCTCGTTACTTTCCGCGTCAACTGGTGACCGCGACGGATTTGAACGCGGACCAGACCTATTTCCGCGAGCTCGTGCGCCGCCATAACCGCTACCTCCATGGCTGTGGCGTCGTGTGCGGGTTGGAGGTGCTGCTGGGCGAGGACAACGAGGGCCATCCTCAGATCATAGTCACGCCTGGGCACGCCATCAGCCCACAGGGGGATGACATTCACGTCCCGGAACAGCAGACGATCCCCATGGACGATCTCGATGAATGTATCGGTCTGGGTCAGGGGCAGCGTCTTTATATCGTCCTCCGTTACATCGAGACGCCGCTTTGTCCTGTGCCGACTCTGCCGGGCCCCTGCACGCCCACGGCCGGCCAGCAGTTCTCCCGCCTTCAGGCCGGCTTTGAGCTGGTCTGCACAGCCGAGTTGCCGTCGGCTTGTGGCGAGACGCCACCCTGCGGCGACCTGACGTGCGAGCTGCTGCGCGACGCGCCGCCGCAAGAATCGCAGTGCGCCACCGCAGCCTGCCCGTCCTATGGCGCCGATCCCTGGGTGGTCCTCGCCGCCCTCGATCTGGACACCCACGGCGCCGTGAGCGCCATCGACTATGGCGTGCGCCGACGCGTGCTCTCTGTCCAGTTTGTCGTGGAGGCGCTGCGCTGCTTGCTGCCGAGGATCACGGCGATATCACCTGGCTCGGGGGTTCAGGGCACGCGCATGCTGGCTTTGGTCATCGGCGAACGCCTGATGGATACGCATACGGTACGCTTTAGGGACATGGGCATCAGCGCGCGCATCGTGTCACAATCCCTTGATGGCCATTGGGTACTGATCCAAATGGATATCGCCGACGACGCGGCGCTCGGGCCGCAAGAGTTCCAGGTCATTACACCCCGGGGCGTCGCCAATAGCGCTGCTTGTGATGTGCAGTTTACCGTGCTACCACGGCTGGTGGGCTATGGGTATGGATACGGGTACATGCCCTACGGCGCGCCCCGAGATCAGACGACGCCCGGCATCGGGGGGAACCTGCTATGAGCGGACCAACCCCCACGATGCTGCCGGTCACCAAGGGCATTCGGCGGGCCGTCTGGAGCTTTTGGAGCCGCCCCTTCCAGGCCCATCATCACCAGATATGGGTCAGCCAGAAGCACCATTTGTTGGCCTGGATACTAAGCGTGCAGACCGCTCGACAGCATTATTCGGAGACGAGCCTGATCACCGACGATGCCGGCGCGGCCATGCTCGTCGATGGCCTGGGTCTGCCCTTTGACCACGTTTCCACCGAGTTGGAAGCGTTAGACGCGGCGGACGCGGATTGGTGGATCCTGGGCAAGTTGTACGCGTATCGGGCGCAGGACAAGCCCTTTGTACACCTGGACACCGACGTCTTTCTCTGGAAGCGCCTGCCCAAGGCGATGGAAGCGGCGCCGGTGCTGGCGCAGAACACCGAGCAGTTTCCCTTTGTGGGCTCCTGGTATCGGCCGGAAGCCTTTGATGTGGCGGTGCGGGCGACGCAGGGCTGGCTGCCGCCAGAGTGGAGCTGGTACGTCGCGCAGCGCAGGGGCGAGGCCCTCTGTTGTGGCGTCTTTGGCGGCAACGATATCGGGTTCATCAACCACTATGCGGATTCGGCCATCCGCTTCATCGAGCATCCGTTGAACCAAACCGCCTGGGAGTTGATCGGCTTCAAGATCGGCGACAATATCCTATTCGAGCAGTATTTCCTGTCCGCCTGCATCGCCTACCATGCCCACCACGAGACCTCGCCCTTTTACGGGGTCTATGCCTATTGTCTGTTCGGCTCGGCCGAAGATGCTTTCAACCCGGAAAAGGCCGGAGCCGCCGGTTACACTCATTTGATCGGCGGCGCCAAGCGCGATGAGGCGTTGGCGGAGAGCCTGGAGGAGAGGGTCGCCAGGGATTATCCGCAAGAGTATCGGCGCTGTCTCCGATATCTACGCCAAATGGAGGCGACTCCTAAAGCTCGCCCGGTCAGGGAGATGCCATGAGCACGATGAAGGTAGGCCATCGCCAACACAGGCGGCGTGCTCCGGCACGATATGGTCAGGAAGCCTGTCTGCCGGACAGCCCGGAAGAAGGCGTTGGCCGATCAGTTCGCCCCATCTACGGGAAGCGCCAGGTGGTGAGCGCCGAGGACCTCACCGCAGGACAGGAGTACCTGCGCCAACTCTTGCGCGAGCACAACCGTCTCAACCACGGGCCAGGCGTGGTGTGTGGGTTAGAGGTGTTGCCCGCAGATGATGCCCCCAGCGGCCACCCCCGCGTCAAGGTCACACATGGATACGCTGTAAGCCCGCAAGGCGACGAGATCTTCATGCCCGACGATCAGCTAGTGGTCATCGATTGCGTGCCCCAGCCAGGGGATGAGTGCCTGGATCCCACCATCACCCCTATTGCCCAAGAGGTCCATCTGGTCATCGGCTATCGCGAAACGCAGGCGTGTCCCGTGCTCCATCTGGTGGCACCCTGCGATCCCTCGCCCATCTGCGAGCACCGTCGCGTCGAGGCCGGGTTCGATGTGCAATGCCAGATCATTACCCCACCGTCACCGCCCCCGGATTGCCAGGCGTGGATCGACGAACTGATGCGCTGCGGCCCCCCAGCCTCCCTGAGCGAGCTGCCTTTTTCATTCCTATGTTCGTCTGCTGATGAATCGCCGTGGGTTATCCTGGCCAGGCTGCACGTGGATGAGGATGGCCAGGTGGCTGAGATCGACTATGACGTGCGACAGCGCAACTTTTCCGTCCAGTTATTGGGCTCGCTGGTGCGCTGCATGGCCGGCTTGGCGCTGGTCGCCGGCGTTGATGGCCCACGCTTTGAGGTCGATGTGGATCATAGAGGCGAATTCGGCTGGCGCTTGCTGGCCGCCAGCGGCGAGATCATCGCCGCTTCCAGGCGATTCCTGACGCGCACCGAGGCCGAGATCGAATTGGAGCGCATCAGGCGCCTTGCCGTCCTGCTGCCTACAGAGGAACCGGTGGCGTTCTCCAGAGCCGAGCAACCCGTCGAAACCGTGTTGGGCATTGGGCCTATCTACAAGTGCCGGTTAGAGACCCTCGACATCAGAACCGTAGGGCAGTTGGCCGTCGCCCAGCCCGCCGCAGTAGCAGCGGCGCTAGGGGTCTCAAGCCGCCGGGCGACGGCGTTCGTGGAGGCTGCCAACCGGTTGTTGAGAGATTAGAGCGAGGAGGCGCATGACAAATCCAGGCCTCCCTGCCGAATCGACCGACTCTTGCCTCACTGTGGAACGCCTGACGTGCCACATCAACATGCCCGCCGGCATCGAGTATCCTCTGGCTGCTCGGGAGCAAATCAGCCGCATCGTCCAACATGAATTAGCCGGTGTGTGCGCCGAGGTTCTGGCTCATCTGCCGGAGGATGGCGACGCCGTCTATCGCATCCGCCGCCTGGACCTGGATCTGTGGGTCGATTTGCAAGGAATGTCAGAGGCGGACATTGTCACTCGCTGGGCGCGCCTTTTGGCGGGCAGCACCATGCGCGCCATGGCCCGAGGCGGCCCCGGACAGGTGATGCGCTTTGACTCTGCGCAACATCTAGTCGCCTCCTTTTTGCGCGATCTAATCGACGGCCGCGCCTGGCAGCAGTGGTACTATGAGGAGTTCCGGCTGCTAGAGCGGCTCCCACTGCCCCGGCTCGCCGTCGAGCTGCTCGCCCCGAGGCCGCATTGGATCGCGCCCATCCTGCTGGCGTTGGCGGCCACAGGCCATAGCGATCGCCTGATCGAGCGCTGGGCAGAGTCCGATATCGGCGCGCTGTGGCAGGCGCTGGGGTTTCCCGCCACGCCGGCGCTCGTTCTCCGCGCTGGTAGAACCTTATCTAGCGCCCTGGCGCAGGTCTGGCGACGAACCGCGCTCTCGGGTGGCGTAGAGGGCGCTGCTCGGGCACGCGACCGGCTGCGGCTGTGGCTCGCGCTGGCCGACCACGACCCTTCCCATGCGCAAGACGCAGAGACGGCCGGGATCATCCAAGCCCTGGTAGACCTGGCCGCCCTGCTACGCATCGAGCCCGAACTGGCGCCCTTGCTGCTCATGGAATCAGAGCCATACCCGGCGTTGCTCAAGCGCATATCGAGCGGGCCGCTTGCGACGGTGGTTGGCTGGTTGGCGGAGGCGGCCGCCGATGAGGCCGGTCGCCGCATGCTGAGGCAGGTGGTGGAGGTGATCCAGTCACGAGATGGCGGGCGGGCGGTTCGTCTGTCCCGCCGACCGGAGGAAGCGGCTGAGGCGCGTGATCGCGCCGTGGCTCCCGTGGCGTTGACCAGTCCCGTGGGCGGCGCCTTCCTGTTGGTTCCGGCCCTGGCCGAGACGGGGCTATGGCAGCGTTGGCTCGACGAGGTGGGCGAGGAGGTCGCCCGCCGTTACCTGTTTGTCGTGGCGCTCAAGTCGCTGGGCCGCGAGCGGGCGCCCCTGCATCTGGGAGACCCAATGCTGGCGGCCTTGGCCGGTCTGGAGGAGCCACCGATGGCCGACCTACGCCGCCCACCCGAGCCTGATGGACCCGCAGGCGAGTGGGTGCAGGGCTTGCCCGCCATTGCCGAGCGATGGTATCCCGCCCGTGAGCGCCGGCTGCAAGCCGCGGTGCTCGCGGGTATCGGCGTCGTGCGGGATGAGACGGCCGCCTGTTGGTTGGCCGCCTGGCCAGACGAGGCGTTCCAAGCCGACGACATTGTAGAGCGGTGGCAAAAGATAACCGCCGATCCCGCCGCGATCCGCTGCGCGCTCGACGAATCGGAGCGAGAGGCCATCGAGGCGGAGGCCCGCCACCTGCAACTGGGCCCCAAGCTGGGATACTCCTGGCTGACGCCGACGCTGGATGCAGCGCTCTCCGTCGTCGCTTCTTTGGTGATGCGGCGCACGGCGGCCCGGCTGCCCCGCTTTGGTCAGGCCAGCCCGGCCTATTTGGCGCGACAGTTTCTCGCCCAGCCGGCAAGCCTGCGCACGACCCAGGATGTCTGGAATGTGCAACTGAGCGGTGGCCCGTTGGCGGTCGTGTTGCGCCTGGCCTCCTTACCAGAGACCGTTGACGCGCCCTGGCTGCCCCTGCCTTTGCACCTGAGGCTCTCGACAAGGATAGGAATATGACGTCTGCCGAACCCTATAGCGATAATCTGGAATACTTGCAGGAAGCGTTGCTGGTGCTGAACTTGCGCCTCCATCGTCAGATCTTGCGCTGGCGAGCCGGCCACCACCAGGAGGCCACGGCGGACGAGCTGTTGGGCCTCTATATCTCCGACCGGGAGGTGGACGCGCTGCTGGACGGCCTGTATAGCGCCGGCGCGCCACCCGACGCCGACGCACTGGATCACGCCCCCATCGCGACGATTAACCAACTGTTGGCAGAGGCCGACCAGCGTCATACAGCGCGCACGGCGGCTACTCTGCGGGTCGGCATGACGCCTCGATTGCTCACCCTGGCGCAGCGCCTGGACCTCGACACGTTCGAGCAAGACGTGCTCCTTTTGGCGCTGGCGCCGGAGATGAACCGTGGCTATGAGCGGCTGTTCGGCTACCTGAACGACGATATCACCCGGCGCTGGCCCAGCGTGGATCTGGCCTATGGCCTCTTTTGCCAGGACCTGAACCAACGCGTGGCGCATCGCCAGGCCTTTGTGCCGCAGGCCCCGTTGCAGGCGTTGCGGCTCCTGCATCTCAGCCAGGAGCCGGCCCCCGTGCCGCCGGGCCTGTTGACCCGGCTGCTGAAACTGGATGAGCGCATCGTCGCCTACCTGCTGGGCAGCGACGTCCCCGACCCCGTGCTGGACGGCCTGCTTACCCGCCTCGACAGCAGCTCACATCCCCAACCGCCGATCCTGGACGACACATCGCGCGATCGCGTGGCAGCCCTTTGTGATTATCTGGACTGCAAAACGGGTGGAGCGCCGGTTATCTCCATAACCGGTCCCGATCACCTGCAACAGGTGCAGGTGGCCTGCTATCTGGCTGAACAGGCCAGACCAGGAACGGCTCTGTTGCTGCTGGATGGCGAGGCGGTGGGCGATCACGCCCACCCGAAGGACGTTGTGGCTCGCGCCGTGCGCGAAGCGCGGCTGGCGGGCGCGGCCCTGGCCCTCAAGGCCGCCGACCGCTTGGCTAGCGTCGGTGGTCGGGCAGCGCTGGCGTTGCACGATCTCCTCATGGCTGGTGGCAGGCTGCCCACCTTCCTTTTGGCCGCAGAGTCCTGGGATCTGTCCTCCTCGCCGGGTGAGGCGCCGCTGCTCCACCTGGAGCTGCCTGCACCAGATGTAGAAGCTCGGCGCAGACTATGGTCCGTCTCGTTGAACGGCCACGCACCCGATGTGGACGTGGAGGAATTGGCCGAACGCTTCCGCCTGACCAGCGACCAGATCGCCGGCGCCGCCCGCCAAGCGTATACCCTCGCCTCGCTGCGTTCCCCCGGCGATGAGCGCCAGGTGCGGCGAGAGGACCTGTTCGCGAGCTGTCGGGCCCAATCCACCGGTCCGCTGGATAGTTTGGCTCAGCGCGTGGAGAGCATCTATGCCTGGGACGATCTGGTGCTGCCCGCACAGATCAAGCAACAACTGCTCAGCCTGGAGCATTGGGTGCGCTATCGCCACGTCGTGTACGGCGAGTGGGGCTATGCCCAGCGGGTCATGCTGGGGCGCGGCCTGGCGGTGTTGTTCAGCGGCCCCTCGGGCACCGGCAAGACCATGGCCGCCGGCATCATGGCCCGCAACCTGGAGCTGGACCTCTACCGCATCGATCTGTCCTCGGTGGTGAGCAAATATATCGGCGAGACCGAAAAGAACCTGAGCCGCATCTTTGCCGCCGCCGAGACGGCCAACGCCATCCTCTTTTTTGACGAGGCGGACGCCCTATTCGGCAAGCGCTCTGACGTCAAGGACGCCCACGACCGCTACGCCAACATCGAGGTCAGCTACCTGCTCCAGCGCATGGAAGCGTATGACGGCCTGGCCATCCTGGCCACCAACTTTCGCCAGAACCTGGATCACGCCTTTGCCCGTCGCTTGCAGATCAGCATCGAGTTCCCGTTCCCCCAGGCCAGCGACCGCGAGCGCATCTGGCGTCAGCTGTTGCCGCTCAGCGTGCCCCAGTCCGACGACATGGATCTGACCTACCTGGCCGGGCAGTTTGCCCTGGCGGGCGGCAGCATCAAGAACAGCGTGCTGACCGCCGCCTTTGCCGCTGCCGCCGAAGGGAGCCCCGTGACGATGCGCCACCTGGTGCGGGCCGTGTCCCAAGAACTGAACAAGATGGATCAGCCGGTGGTGCGCGCCGATTTCGGCCCCTACTATGAGCTGCTATAGGAGCCTACCGTGAAATACTGGATGCGCTATTGGTATCGCCGCTGGGAGCAAGGCCAGAAGAAGGAGGCCGACCGAGAAGAGGAGGCCGCCGAACTGGCGTCGGGCCGCGAGCAGATGCCCCCGAGCATCGCCCGGCGGGTATGGCGTGGTCTGGCCGCCAGCGCCGGACGCGGCGCGCGTTCCGGCGCTGGCCGACGGCTACAGGCTATCCTGGGCAACCATGGCTTGCTGGGCCTGAGCGGCGGACGTCCATTGCCAGCGGCCACCCGCGACCGGCTGGAGAGATCGCTGGGCGTCGATCTGTCGGCGGTGCGGCTGCACCACGACCCGGCTGCTGCCCAGGCCGCTGACGCGCAGGCCTTTGCGGTTGGTCATGATATCGTGCTGGGCAGGGCCGGCAATACGGGCAATGTCCCGCTGCTGGGCCACGAGGCGGCCCACGTTGTCCAGGCGGATGCCCACCCGTCGCGCTCTGGCGTCAGCAAGCCCGGCGGCGCCAGCGAGCAAGAGGCGAGACAGGCCGCCCAGGCTGTGCAGGCGGGTTCGCCTGCTTCCCTTTCTCAGGATGGCGGCGCCGTGCCGGCGCTGCAACGCCAGGGGGAAGGAGCTACACCCTCCGACGGCCTGATCCGTCGGGAGGCGGTGCGCATCATGCTCTTTATGCAGTACCAGCAACAAGGCGGTCAGGGCGCCCTAAGCCTGACGCCTGCCTTGCAGAGCGAGCTTGTGCGTCTGATCCCCACGCTCACCACAGCGCACATCGCCGGTCTGTGGATGCCAGAGCCGGCGGGACCCATGGAGGCGTTCCAACGACTGGTGGATAGAGGGCATCTGCCTCTGTTTACGGCCCCGGCTGAACCCGAAGTGCCACTGACGCCCGAGCCTGAACGGGAACGGCAACCCGAGGCACGGCCATCTGTTCGGACATCTCCCCTTGGCCCAGGCGGACCGGGCTTTCACGTCACCATCAACCCGCGGGCGCCGACCCCCGCCAGCGCCACCATACGCCAGCACCTGGCCAGCCGGGGCATTCCCTTTTCCTACCGCGAGGTGCAGGCCCTGTTGGCCGGCCGCGAACAAGGCATCGAGCAGATCGATCAGATCCTGCGCAACATCGCCCCAGGGCTTGGCCGCGAGGACCGCATCCAGTTGGCCCGCACCATCGCCGACACGCTGCTCAACCGCAGCATCCAGGGGCAGCTCCGGCGCGAAATGCCCTCCGCCCTGGAGGAGGAATTGCGCCGGCAGGGCCAGATGGAGCAGGTTCTGGGCGTGCCGTCTCGCACCCAGGGTAGCATGCCCGAGCTGTTACGCCTCATCCCTGCGGGCGTCTCGTTGACCATCTACTTCTGAACGTGTATCAGGATATCCCATGAGCGATCGCAAGCCCAGCCAGACCTTTGACCTGCTCACCAAGGAGGCCGAGCCGGATACTACGTCGGCCAATCCTCAAGGGCAGGTTCACGCCGAGGCTGCGATCCATCCCCTGCACCAACTACAGCGCATGGCCGGCAATCGCTTCACGCAGCAGCGCCTCTCGCGGCAGGCCGACGGCAACGGGGATATCCAACCCGGTTCGGCGATCCAAACCGCACTAGATAGCGTGGGCGGCGGCCAGCCATTGCCCACCATGACGCGCGTCGGCATGGGGATGGCGTTGGGCGCTGATCTAAGCGGCGTGCGCATCCACCGGGGCCCTGTCGCCGCCGCTGCCGCCTCTGAGCTGGGCGCGCGCGCCTTTACCGTGGGCCGCGACATCTTTTTCGGCGCCGGTGAATACGACCCCACATCCCCCGCCGGGCGAGACCTCCTGGCCCACGAACTGGCGCACACCCTGCAATCGGGTGCAGGAGGCGACCTGGATCTAACTCAGCTCGATGCCCAACCGCCCGATCCGCAGATCACCGAATCCGAGCCGGTGGAGAGGGTCCAGGCCGAACCGGTAAGCCTGGAGGCGCCCCCGGAAGAGGTTGATGTCGCCCCGAGCGAACCGATGCCGGAGGAGGAGCGCCCCCCCGAAGGTGAGGAGGGGCCGGCGCCAGCCGCAGGAGCCGAGCGCCGAGCTCAGGTCCAAGTACACATCCAAGAAGTGCCCCCAGCGCCGGAGGACACTCGACCCGACATTGAACTCCTCATGCCGACGCCACCGGCTGGGTTGACGGCCAATAGCCGGGGCCGGTTGACCACGTCGCAGCAAACCATGGGCGACGCGGTGACGGAGGTGGAGACCTTGCCCACCTCCACAGAGAGCACCCATGCCGCCCGCGAAGCCGTGGAAGAGCCGGAGGCGGAAACCCAGGGCCGGGCCGAGGGTCGTTTGGCCGAGGCGCTGGGTGTCCGGCCCGAGCCCAGCCCGGAAATCGTCGAGCTGTGTGAGAACATCCGCGAATCCATACGAGAGAGGCGCCCTGTCGACGAGGACGAGCTCGTCGAGGCCGATCCGGAAGATATGGCCCAGCAGGCCGGCACAGAACTTAACGCATCGGTGGAGGGGGACACCGAGCGGATAGAGGGCTCTTACGCCGAGATGAACGAGCCCCAGGAGGGCACGCCCGAGCTGACGCCCCAGCCCATCGATGTACCGCCCACCGAGGTAGCCACGCCCGATCCCAACGCTGCCGCTGCCGCGCCCGACGCCGTCGATCCTGCCACCACCGATCTGAGCGCCGATCAGGAACAGATGGATGCCGAGATGGAAGCGGCGGGCATGAACAGCGAGACGGCGCAGGCCATTCGCGACCCCAGCCATCCGGTGGTTCAGGCGCGGGCCGCTCGCGGCGAGTTGGAGGAGACAGCCCAATCCAGGCCGGGCGAGGTGATGGCGGCCCAGGACGCGGCGTTGCAGGAGGCGAGCGCCAACATGGCCTCGATGCAGGAGCAGGCCCTGGCGGCGTTTACCGAGTCCCGATCCGGCACCGTCTCGGACGTCAGCGGCCAGCAAACAGAGATGGTGGGTACGGAGAACCAGATACGCGAACAGCTCAGCAACCGGGCGCAGCAGATATTCACCGATGCCCAGACGCGGGTTAACGCGCTGCTCCAACCGTTGACCGATAACGCCATGGAGAAATGGCGGGCCGGGGTGGCCCGGTTATCCACCGACTTTCGAGAGAGTCTGAATCGCGTCAAGGCCTGGATCGACGAGCGCCATTCCGGCATTGGCGGCCGCATCGTGGCCGGCTGGGATGCCCTGACCGGCTTGCCCGGCTGGGTAACGAGGGAGTACGACCGAGCAGAGAAACAGTTCGGCGACGATGTGTGCGACCTGATCATGGAGATCTCGGCCGAGGTCAACCTGGTGATCGCAGCCTGCGAGGCCCTCATCGACGATGCCCGCCAGGACATCGACGACCTGTATACTCAGGAACTGCCCGAGGGTTTGCAGGAATGGGCAGAGGCCGAGCGGCAGCGCATGCAAGGGCAGCTCGATGGCCTGCAAAACCAGGTCACCTCCACGCAGCAGAACTTTAACCGCAACCTCTCTCGGGAGGCGGTGCGGGCTGTGCGAGAGGTCCAGGACGAGGTGGCAACGCTGCGCGAGGAGGCCAAGGGGCTGATCGGCCGAATCGCCGACGCCATCGGCGACTTTTTGGATGACCCGATCCGCGCCATCATCAACGGCCTGTTGAGCCTGGTGGGGATCCAACCCTCCGCCTTCTGGTCGCTGGTCAACAAGATCCAGCAGGTGATCTCTGACATCGCCGACGATCCCAGACGATTTATCAACAACCTGGTATCGGCCGTCGGCCGGGGCTTTCAACAGTTCTTTGACAATATCTTGAAGCACTTATTGGCGGGCTTTATCGATTGGCTGTTCGGCGGCCTGCCCTCGGTGGGCGTAGAGATCCCCACCGAATTCTCGCTCAAGAGCGTGATCACCTTCTTCCTGCAACTGATGGGCATCACCT
>SKLG01000436.1 GCA_007123335.1 Anaerolineae bacterium
CTGGTGGCCGAGAGCGATTGGCTGGCCAACAGCCGCAACCTAACGTACAGCGCCCTGGCGCAGATCGACCCCTTTGTGCTGTGGCACCTGGCGCTGCTGACCATCGGCATCGCCGTCGCCACCCGGTTGAGTAGGGGCAAAGCAGCGGTGCTGGCGATTATCGTCTGGGCTTTTTTCCTGGGTATGAGTCTGGTGCCGACCCTTATCGGGCGCGCCTTTATGCCCGGCTGAACGTCATCATCTCGTTGTAACGATAACACGGCAGGTTCAACTCTGCCGAGCTTGATTGTCAGGAGATATGTCATGAAGAGAGTAGGGATCATTATTCTGGTCATCGCCGTGTTGGCCTCCAGCTGGTGGCTGTATACCCAGGATCGAGAGCCGGCGGATGCGCAACTTCCTGATGGCGTCACCACCGCACAGGTGACGCGGGGAGACATCGAAGATAGAGTAAGCTCCACAGGAAGCGTTATTGCGGGACGGACCGAAGCGCTATCCTTCTCTACGGCGGGGAGGGTTGCCGAGGTATTGGTCGAGAAGGACGATCAAGTCGTCGCCGGCCAGCTTCTGGCGCGCCTGGATGTGGAGGACCTGGAATTGAGGCTGCGCCAGGCCGAGGCAGCCCTGCAGATAAGTGAGGCACAGCTCGCCCGTGCGCAAAAAGAGCCTGCCGCAGAAGAGATCGCGAGCGCTCGAGCGGCCGTCGCCTCGGCGTCGGCCGGCCTCCAAGACCTGCGTCGTGGACCAACGGAGCAAGATAAGGAACTGGCTCGTCTGGCCATCGATCAGGCCAAGAACAGCCTATGGGCTGCCCAGGGCAGTCGAGACGCTATCGCGGGCAACCCTGCGGCCCCTGGGGGGCAAAAGGATCAGGCCGAAGCCCAGGTGCTCAATGCCGAGGTGCAGGTCCAGATCGCCGAGCTCCGCTATCAGCAGCTCTTTGAACCGCCCAAGGCTTCAGCGGTGGCTCAAGCCGAGACGCAACTGCGTCAGGCAGAGGCCAACCTGGCCAGGCTCCTGTCGCAGCCTTCGTCCGAGGACATTGCCGTGGCCGAGGCCCAGGTGGCGCAGGCGCGGATTAATGTCGATATCGCCCGCAAGGCGCTGACCGATGTGGGCGCCAATCTGACCGCGCCCTTTACGGGCACGCTGATCGAGTGGGACCTAGACGCCGACGCGGCGATGACCAGAACGGTGACTCCCAACGTGCCGGTGGGCACCCTTGTGGACACCGAACAGCATGACATCCGGGTCAACATCGACGAAACCGAGATCGGCAAGGTGCAGGTTGGCCACTTTGTGCGCATTACCCTCGACGCCTTCCCAGATGACCTGATCACAGGCCGCGTGAGCCGCATCGGGCTTGTCGGGCAGAGCATGCAGGGGATCATCGTCTATCCGGTCGAGATTGAGATCGATTCCAATGACCTGCCCATTCGTCCCCAGATGACGGCAGCGGTAGACATTGTGGCGGATAGCAAGCAGGATGTGGTGCTGGTCCCCAACAGGGCGCTGCGGCGCGATCAGCAGGGCGTCTATGTCGAGGTGGTGGAGAATAATACGCTCCGGCGCGTAGATATCCGGGTCGGAGTTGATAATGAGCAGTCCACTGAGGTGTTGAGCGGCCTTGAGCCGGGGCAAATCGTAGTAACCAGCCGGCCTCGCGACAACCTATTTGGCGGCCCTTTCGGAGGTAACTGATGCTGATTGAGCTGCGCGATATCTGCAAAATTTATCAGATGGGCGATATGCAGGTCCGGGCTGTGTGCGGTGTGACCCTTGACGTTGAAAAGGGCGAGCTCATCTCCATCATGGGGCCGTCAGGCTCGGGCAAGAGCACGCTGATGAACATCATCGGCCTGCTCGATCAGCCTACGTCAGGCGAGTACTGGCTTGAGGGCGCGGACGTGGCCAAGCTCGACGAGAACACCCTGGCCGAGATCCGCAACAGGCGCATCGGCTTTGTTTTTCAGAGCTACAACCTGTTGGCGCGAACGACGGCGTTGGACAATGTAGAGCTACCCTTGATCTACTCCGGGACCAAGAACCGCCGCCGCAAGGCCAGAGAGGCGCTAGAGACGGTGGGCCTGGCGGACCGCGTGGATCACCGGCCCAACGAGCTATCGGGCGGGCAGCAACAACGCGTGGCCATCGCCAGGGCGCTGGTCAACGATCCGGATATCATCCTGGCCGATGAGCCTACCGGCAACCTGGACACCAAAACCGGCCTGGAGATCATCGACTTGTTCCAGCGACTGAACAAGGAGCGCGGGATCACGATCCTCTTTGTGACCCACGATTCCGAGATCGCCGACTTTACCCGGCGCATCATCCATATCCGCGATGGCGCCATCGAGCACAACGAACGTGTAGAGAATCAGCGCATGGCCCGGGACGTGTTGACGGAGCTGATAGCAGCCAAGGAAGAGGACGCTGCTACACCGTCGGATAAAGAGCTTGTAGCCGTAGAGCGTTGAGTATAGATGTCCGTTGTCCCCATTTGGGCAGCGGAGGATGGATAGTGTTATGAACCTGTATGAATCGATACGCATGTCCTTTCGCAGCTTGAGCGCCAACAAGATGCGCTCGATCCTGACCATGCTGGGCATCATCATCGGCACCGGCGCCGTTATCGCGTTGGTTTCGGTGGGGCAGGGCGCGCAGGCGTTTATCACCGAGCAGATCCAGAGTATCGGCTCCAACCTGATCTTTGTCTTCCCGGGACAGTTTGATCAAGGGGGGGGCACGCGCTCGCCGGCCAGCCAGCAGCCACTAACCCTGGAGGACGCGCAGGCCATCGCCGATCCGATGCGCATCCCTTATGTGGCTGCTGTAGCGCCGACCGTGAGCCGCAGCGTCACCGTGACCTATCGCGGGGAGAGCCGTACAGTGCCCCTGTCGGGCACAACGCCCGAGTTCGAGTTCGTGCGCAATTTCCCCGTCGAGGCCGGGGTGTTCATCAGCGATAGCGATGTGGCGCGCTCGGCGAGGGTCGCCGTCTTGGGATGGCAGACAGCGGACACCTTTTTCGGTGGACCCGAATTCGCGCTTGGCGAGACGGTGCGGGTTAACAATGTGCCTTTTGTCGTTGTCGGCGTGTTGCAGGAAAAAGGGGGTCAGGCTGGCTTTGGCGGCGGATCGCCGGATAACCAGATCGTTGTTCCTATCTCTACGGCGCAGCAACGACTTTTCGCCAGCAGAACGGCCACCGCTCGGGGTCGGCGCATCGACCTCATCTACATCTCTGCTGTGGATGAGGCGAGCATCGATCGGGCCATCGAGGAGATTACCTGGCTCTTGCGCCAGCGCCGCGATATACCGTTGGGTGCGTCGGACGGCTTTACCGTGGCTTCGCAGAAGGACGTCCTTGGCGTCTTTGAGCAGATCACCGGTGTGCTGACGATTTTTCTGGGGGCCATCGCTGGCATCTCGCTTCTTGTCGGCGGCATCGGCATCATGAACATCATGCTCGTCTCCGTCACCGAGCGCACCCGCGAGATCGGCATCCGCAAGGCCGTGGGCGCCAAGCGCCGCGATATCCTCTGGCAGTTCCTTATCGAGTCGATCGTGCTTAGCATCATCGGCGGGCTGATCGGCATCGGCTTTGGCTGGACGTTGGCGACCATCGTGAACACGCTGGACGCCTTTACCACGCTGGTGTCGGCCGATTCGGTGATCCTGGCCGTCGGGTTCTCCATGTTCGTCGGCCTCTTTTTCGGCATCTATCCAGCCAGCCGCGCATCAAACTTGAACCCTATCGACGCACTGCGCTACGAATAGCCTGAACTGCCTTCTGTGAAGGAGCAAATCGATCATGCAATCACCCTCGACAGATCGTTCTCCCCTACGCCTGGGCGTCTCGGCGTTTATCGCCGGGCACTGGTTGACGCCCGACGAGGTGGCGGTGCTGGACCGCTCGCCGGCCGTTTCGCTAGAGATGGCGGCGCCCTGGTTCTGGGACGTGCCGCCCGCAGAGGTTCGCGCTACGGTGGAGGCGTTACGCGGCTCGACCCTGGAGCTGTGGTCGGTGCACGCGCCGTTCGGCAAGGACCTCGATCTGTCGTCTCTGGACGACGAGGTTCAGCAAGCCACGTTGCAGGCCATCAAAGAGGCCTTTGGCTTTGCCGCCGAGCTGGGTTGCCAGATGGTCGTCGTACACCCCAGCGCCGAGCCGATCCCGTCGGAGGAGCGCCCGACGCGCCTGGCCCGATCGCGCGAGGGCTTGGCCGAGTTGGCGAGGGCGACGTCGGCGAGCGGCCCGCGGATGGCCATCGAGCCGTTGCCTCGCTCCTGCTTGGGCAACAGCCTCGCAGAGATGGAACTGCTCCTGGAAGACTTGTCTGAGGATCGGGCCGGCATCTGCCTGGATGTAAACCACGCCAACGTGGGCCAAGATCTGGGGACGTTCATCGCGCGTTTGGGCTCGCGTATCTGGACGCTGCACATCTCGGACAACGACGGGGTGGATGAGAAGCACTGGCTGCCGGGGGAGGGCGTCATCGATTGGCGCGCTCTGCTTCATGATCTGCGGCAGGCGAATTACAGCGGGCCGTTTTTGTACGAGGTCAGCCGTGGCGACAAGGGGCTGGCCGAGCGTCTGGCCGATTTTGGCGAGAATTACACACATTTGATGACCGAGATGCGCTAGATCAAGCGTGTGACGTGGTCTCCGTATACGCAGAGGGGGGCAGCCTGCCGCCCCCCTCTGCGTATCTCCGCTCAAACCTATCGCTGCCGGCGCCCGCGCCGGCCAGGACGTCCATCCTCCTGTCGGGGCTTTGAGCGCCGTCCGTCAGTGGCGCGACGCTCATCCGCATCTCTGGACATTCGCTGGATCATCGCTGCCACCTGCGCCGCGCTGGGGCGCGGCGTTTGCGCTTTGCAGCGTCGGATGGCGCTCAGGATCAGCGCATAACTCGGCGCGGCGTCAAAACGCTGACGGACCGCCCCGGTAAAGGTCCTGGCCCCATCTCGGGAGATGCCCAGCTCGGCGGCGATGGCCTCCAGGCGGCTCATGAGCAGCTCCTCGGCGCCATTGGCCTATCCACGGCCTGCCTGCACCGCCTCGATGAGCCCCTTGGCCCGCTCTGTGAGGCCGGCCCAATCCTGAGAGGCGATGAGCTTGCTGCTGACCAGGCTAGAGCCCACGCCCAGGCAGGCCGCGCCATTGCGAATATATTCGGTGGCGTTATCCAGCCCCACTCCGCCCACCGGCGCCAACCGTACCTGCGGCAAGGGAGCCAGGAGCGCCTTGATATAGGCGGGGCCAAAGGTGTCGGCGGGAAAGATCTTGACCACGTCGGCGCCGCAATCCCAGGCTTGCATAACCTCCGTGGGCGTCAGCGCGCCGGGCATGGAGACGACGCTGTAGCGATTGCACAGCGTGATCACCTCGGGATTGAGGTTCGGAGCGACGATGAACTCGGCCCCGGCGAGGATAGCCGCCCGCGCCGTCTCGGCGTCGAGCACCGTCCCGGCGCCAAAGGCGACCTCGCCCTTGAA
>SKLG01000328.1 GCA_007123335.1 Anaerolineae bacterium
GCCATGGGCTATGCCGCCTGCGAGGCGGCCAGCGCCGAGGCCCAAGGAGACGGGATCGCCGGCAACGTGGGCGCCGGTTGCGGGGCCACGGTGGGCAAGCTGCTGGGGATGGGCCGCGCCACCAAGGCCGGCATCGGCTCCGCCAGCCTGCGGGTAGGGCGGCTCATCGTGGCCGCGCTGGTGGCCGTCAACGCCTTCGGCGACGTCATCGACCCCGCGTCGGGGGCCATCGTCGCCGGCGCCCGCGCCCTGGTGGGCGATGGGTGGACGAATACGGCGAAAGCCTTGCGCAACCCCGCCATGCGCGGCGTCAGGGCCTTGCGCGGCAATACCGTCATCGGCGTGGTGGCCACCAATGGGCGGCTGGATGCGGCCCAGGCCAACACCCTCGCCTCCGCCGCTCACGACGGCCTGGCCCGGGTGATCCGCCCGAGCCACACCCTCTACGACGGCGACACGCTGTTCACCCTGGCCACGGGCCAGGTCGCCGCCGATCAGGTGCTCCTCGCCGACATGGCCACCGAGGTGGTGGCCGGGGCGATCCTCAACGCCGTCTGGGCCGCCGAGGATGCCGGCGGTCTGCCCTGCGCGCGCACGTTGGCGAAATAGCTCGCCTCAGAGGCGAGCATCGCCGCGTTCTATCAGTCTGCCGATCAGGTGGCGAAAGTACTACCCGTGCCAGGACCTAGGGCAGCGGCTCCCACCACACGCGGATCAAAGCCGGGCCAGAGGTATTGACATACTCGACGCGCACGGTGTGGACCCCCGCTGTCAAATAGATATCGCCATGAACCTCGCGCGGTGGGCTGGGTGGCAATTCGTCCGCCGTCACCACCAACCGGTCGTCCACATAGATGCGCACGCTGCCCTCCACCAGCGCAAAGAAGCGATGGTTGCCCTCCTGGAAAGAGGCGTTTCGCGTCCAACGCACCGAAAAAGAGTCGGCGGGGACGCCGGGAGCGGGGCTCTCGAGGCCCCAGTTGTAGTTGATGTCCAGATCATGACGCACGAACGTCGGGTCGCCCACCAGATGGGGGTTGGCAAAGTACTCGCCCCGCCACTCGGTGACATCCGGCATCGGCGTGGGCGTCGGTATAAAAGGTGTAGGTGTCGGTATAAAGGGCGTCGGCGTCGGCGGGAGCGGTACCGGTGTTGGTGGTATTGGGGTTGGTGGCACCGGCGTCGGTATAAAAGGCGTCGGCGTCGGTATAATGGGCGTCGGCGGAACCGGCGTCGCTATATCGGTCGGCGTAATCAAAAAGCCGGCCGAGGCCCGCGCCCCCGTCGTGGGCGATTCGGCCTCCACCAACAAGGCCGTAAGCTCGCTCCAGGGCGCAAAGTCGGGTATCGTGATGGCGACCACAAACTGGCCATCGTCGTTCACCGCCACTGCGCCCAGCAGCGCCCGCCCAATGTGCTCATGGCGGGGATCATCAAAATAGAGATTCACCGTGTCGCTGTGTCGCCACTCGTGGCCGGTGACGATCACCGCTATGCCTGGCGCTCCATGCGAGGGCGTAAGCCAAATATAAGGCTCCGGCAGGGGCATCGCCTGCAGCGGGACCGGCGGCTCTGGTGCAGGTTCGGCCTGAGTCATGAGATTGACCAGCGCGCCCACCCCGACCACCGCCCCGATCAGCACCAGCGAGAGCACGACGACGATCAGCGCCACCACCCAAGGCGATAGACGGGAGGGGCTTCTATCGGTATCCATTCATCTATCCTCTCAATACCCAACGATAAAACGCTTCCCAGACTCGCCCTCGGTCTGGGAAGCGTTATGAGGATGGTTTAAACCGACAAAGCGGACACATTCGCCCAAGACGTGACCACCCTCTCTTGTTATCATATCACATCCGCGCGTGTGAGAGCGGCGGGTTTGGTTGGAGTTGCGTGGGGCTCAGGTCCTCTCCCGTATAGCCTGATCCATCACATCCAGCATCTCTTTGATATTGGCCATCGTACAAGTAGGTGCCGGGCACTTGGCACGAGCGTTATTGGATCACACCGCGCCCCGGCCGCGGGATGAGCCGCGACGGCAGGTTGATCCTTCCAGGGCTCGGCGGCCAATCGCTATACCATTCGTCCTCGCGGGCGCGGCTATAGCTGGCGTCGGGCTCCATGGCCGGGTAAGAAATCTCCTCAATGACCCGCCCCCCCGGATCGAGGAGCCGCACTACGCCCCCGCTGGGGTTCAAGGCGATCCTCGTATCCCGCCGATAGAGCACCAGGAACTGTCCTCGCCCCAGCACCGTGCCCGAGGGGATGCGGTAGGGCAGCCCACCCCCTGGATCGGTGTCCACGAACCAGCCGCCGATGTTCACCGCCTCGATGCTCCGGTTATAGAGCTCGATCCACTGATCATCCATGGTGACCTCGCCATCGCCGTTCCAATCTACCGACTCGGGGTTGGGCAGGATCTCGTTGATCACCACGATACCCGGCGTCGGCTCGGCGGTGGGCACCGGCGTAGCGGTGTGAGTCGGCGTAGCGGTGGGCACCGGCGTGGCGGTGTGGGTCGGCGTCGGTGTGACCGTCGGCGTATGGGTCGGTGTAGGCGTCGGCAGCGGCACCGTGGGCGTTGGCGTCGGCGGCGGGATGGGCCCCAGACGCTGCCACCAAAAGCGCACAAACGCCGAGCCTGTGGCCTCAAAATACTCGACCACCAGCCAGTGCGGACCTACCAGAGGAAGGTCAACGGTATATACTTTCCCACCATGTGACGGGAGCCATTGGTCGATGATCAGGTTGCCATCCAGGTAAAAGCGGATGCCGTCATCGGCCTGGGCGTGAAAGCGATAGATCCCCGACTCGAAATTGACCCACCGGCTCCACCGCACCGAGAAATTGTCCCTGGGCAGCCCCACCTGCGGCGCACCGGTGCCCCAATCAAAGTCGATGGCGCGGTCATCGCGCACCAACGCCGGCGACCCGGCGAGATCGCGATTCGAAAAGTACTCGCCCTTCCAATAGGCAAAGGTCGGCGAAGTGATTCGCTCCCACCAGAAATGGATCAGCGCATCGCCCTCGGCCTCAAAGTAATCCACGCGCAGATCGTGCTGGCCGGCGGTCAGGCTCATATCGGCGGTGACCTCGCGGGCCGGCCCCGTCCGCCACTCGTCGATGATCAGATACCCATCGACCCACACCCGCACGCCGTCATCGACGATGGCGTGAAAGCGATACATCCCCTGCTCAAAGTGGGCCCGCCGCGACCAACGCGCCGCAAAATGGTCCACCGGCACCAACGGGCTGGGGGAGCCCGTGCCCCAGTTGAAGCGAATCTCGCGGTCGTTGCGCACCAGCACCGGGCTGCCGGAGAAATGACGGTTGTCCCAGTATTCGCCGCGCCAGTCTGGGTAGCCGACGACCCTTTCCCACCAGACGTGGATGTACGCGTCGCCCACCCCTTCATAGTACTCGACGCGCAGCGCATGCTGGCCGGCGGTCATGAAATAGTTGCCCGAGACCTCGTGCGGCCCATCGCTCCAGCGATCGATGACCAGGTTATTGTCCACATAGAGGCGAATGCCGTCATCGACCCTGGCATGGAAGGCATAATTGCCCTCATCAAAGTGCAGCGTCCGCGTCCAACGCACCGAAAAGTTGTCCGCTGGCAGGCCCGGCGCCGGGGCGCCGGTGCCCCAGTCAAAGCGGATCTCGCGGTCGTTGCGCACCAACACCGGGCTGCCGATCAGATGGCGATTGTTGAAATACTCGCCGCGCCAGTCGGGGAACTCGGGGAGCTGCTCCCACCACACGCGGATCAGCGCCGTGCCAGAGGCCTCGAAATATTCGACGCGCACATTATGGACCCCCGTCGACAGGCGGATATCGCCGTGGACCTCTCGCGCTGCTCCCACCGCCCACGCATCGACCACCAACTGATCGTTCACAAAGATGCGCACGCCATCATCCACCAGGGCGAAAAAGCGATAGTTGCCGCCCTGGAAAAAGAGGCTTCTGGTCCAACGCACCGAGAAAAAGTCGGCGGGGATGCCGTGAGCCGGGCTTGCGGTCCCCCAGTTATAGTTGATGTCTATATCGTTGCGCACCACCCTTGGAGGGCCGGCCAGATTGGGGTTATCAAAATACTCGCCTCGCCACTCGGTGATGACCGGCGTATGAGTCGGTGTTGGGCTGGGTAGCGGCGTCTCCGTCGGCAGGCGCGGAATGGGCGTCGGCGTCGGCGGAAGCGGGGTAAACGTCGGCGTCGGCGTCATCGGCACGGTGGTCGGCGTGGGCGGAAGCGGCGTGGGCGTAGGCGGCACCGGCGTGGGGCTGGGCTCCACCGGCGTCACCGTGGGCACCCCCGTGAGCAAAAAGCCAGCCGAGGCCCGCGCCCCGGTCATGGGCGACTCGGCCGTTACCAGCACGGCTTCGAGCTCACTCCAGGGGGCATAGTTGGGGATATTGATGGCGATCACGAAACCGCCATCGTCGCGCACCGTCGTGGCACCCAATAACGCCCGTGCGCTGTCCGGATTGGCAGGGTCGTCAAGATAGATATTTACCGAGATACCGGGTTGCCACTCATAGCCGGTAATGGTCACCGTCGTGCCCGGCGCCCCCCGCGAGGGCATAAGCCGAATATAAGGGTCCGGCGAGGGCGTCACCGGAACGGCGATGGGCGTCTCGGGCGGCAGCGGCTCGGCGCGGGTCATGAGATTGATCAGAGTGGCAATTCCGGCCACGGCCGCCACCAAAATCAGGATGAGCACGGCGATGATCAGCGTCATCGCCCAACCCGGCAGATTCGAGATGTTTCTATCGGTATTCATGATGATATCCTCTCGGCCCGTGGTCCCTGGCGTCCGCTACACCGTCGTTCGAACACCGGCGGCCACGACATCCCACGCAAGGCGGGAACCGCAATATATTGCATGCACCTGTTCGTTAATTCACTCGATAGCTCATCCTTTAGACGCAGTGGATACCGCGCCAGTTCCCTTGGCCCAGCGGCGTGGCTGGCGCCAAATACAAAAGGCTTCCCAGACCCGCCCTCGGTCTGGGAAGCCTCAACTGAGAACGGTCTTTTACCGACAAAGCGGATGTTGTGCCCAAAACCAACCCGCAACCATTCTCAGGCTCCCTTCCATTATACCACACCGCCGCGTGCGAGAGCGGCGGGTTTGGTTGGAGTCGGGTTGGAGATCACGCGCTCAAAGCCACCCCTTGCGTCGAAAATACGCCAGCATGACCGCCGCCATGACAAGCATGATCCCCCACACCGCGGGATAGCCCCATCGCCACTCTAGCTCGGGCATGTGGCGAAAGTTCATGCCATACACCCCGGCGATAAAGGTCAAGGGAATGAACAAGGTGGCGATAATGGTCAAGACCTTCATCACCTCGTTGAGCTTGTTGCTGACGCTGGAGAGATAGACATCGAGCATCCCGGAGAGGATATCGCGCAGGATCTCGATGGTGTCCATGAGCTGAATGACGTGGTCATAGACGTCTCGAAAGTATATCTCGATCTCGCGCCCGA
>SKLG01000089.1 GCA_007123335.1 Anaerolineae bacterium
CGCTGCGCTCGGCGCGCATCGGCGGCGGACGTTCGTCGTCGTGGGTGCATCTGTACAGCACCTGGGCGCGGCTGAGCAAGCGCTTTCTGGGCGCCGGCCAGGGCGTAGCCTCGCCATCGAACAAGTAATCGGCCATCATCTGCCGGAGGAACCCGCGCGATGCCTGACGCATGGCTGCCGGCCCTGTCCATCCCCGCGGCGATCCTGCCGACGGCGGTCTATGTGCTGTTCGTCTGGTGGATCGACCGCTACGAGAAGGAACCCTGGCGCTGGCTGGTGGCCGTGTTTCTGTGGGGCGCCTTTCCAGCCGTAGCCATCGCCATCGCCCTCCAGCTCACTTTTGACGTGCCCCTCACCTCGCTCATGCCGCAACATAGCGCGCTGGTCAGCGTCAGCATCATCGGCCCGCTCATCGAAGAGGCCGCCAAGGCGGTGCCGCTGGTGGTCCTCTATGCGCTGGCCCGCCACGAGCTGGATGGGCCGCTGGATGGCATCATCTATGGCTCGCTGATCGGGTTTGGATTCGCCATGACCGAGAACGTGCTCTATTTCCTGGGCGCGACCGGCGGTGGGGCGGCATCGTGGCTGATGCTGGTCCTGGGGCGAGCGGTGGTATTCGGGTTGAACCACGCCATGTTCACCTCGCTGTTCGGCATCGGGCTGACCCTGGCGGCGCACAAGCCGTCGGCGTCTCACCGCTGGGCGTTGGCGGTGCTGGGGTTTGGCGGCGCGGTCACCGCCCACTTCTTTCACAACTTTTTTCTGTCGGTGGGCGATTTTTGTCTGATCAGCCTGGCGCTGGATTATCTCGGCGTGGGGTTGGTGCTGGCCACCATCGTCCTCGCCTGGCGTCGCGAAAAGCGCTGGTTGCAGACGTTCCTCAGCGACGAGGTGGAGCAGGGCATGTTGAGCCCTGAAGAGTTTGTCATCATCAGCTCCTGGCGGCGGCGCGTGATCCAGCGCTGGCGTCGGATGAGCGCCGGACGCCGCGCGCAGGCGCGGGCCTGGAATCGCCTCGTCCACGATGCGACCGATCTGGCGTTCAAGAAACGTCAATATATGCGCCGACCCAACGACAGGCTGGCGCAACGGATCGAGGCTCTGCGCCAGCGCATCCAAGAGGAAAGGGCATTGCTATGAACCCCCAAGCAGCGGAGCGATCAGACAGCCGAGAGAGCCTCTGGCCAGAGCAGGAGGAGCCGGGCAGGCGGCTGCGCGTCGCCGTGGTGGGCGCGGGGCAGATCGCGCGGCGCTTTCACCTGCCCAGCCTGCAAAGGATGGTGAGCGAGGGTGCGCCCATCGACCTCGTCGCCCTCTGTGATCTGGACCCGGCATGCGCCCAGGAGATGGCCCGGCAATTCGGGTTTCCCTCTGCCTGTAGCGACTATCGTGCGTTGCTCGACGATCATGCCCCCGACGCCGTGTGGGTGCTGGTGCCCATCCCGGTCACGCGGGAGGTAGCGGGCTATTTCCTGAGCCAGGGCGTGCCGACCCTCATGGAAAAGCCGCCGGGCCAGGACACGGCTGAAGCGCGGCAGCTTTTGGAGCTGGCGCAAACCCACGACACCAGGCATCAGGTGGCCTTTAACCGTCGCCATGCGCCCACGCTGGTGCAGATGCGCCGGTTGCTGCGCGAGGCAGGGCCGCTGACCGGCCTCTCCTGCCAGTTCTACCGCAGCCGCAGAGGGGAGCCCTACTTTGCCTATGGCACCGGCCTCCACGGGTTGGACGCCATGCGCTTCCTGGCCGATAGCGAGGTGCGCGAGGTCCACGCCCGCCCAGGCCCACGCGGTAGCGCGGTGGTGACCCTGGTTCACGAAAGCGGCGCCCTGGGCGTGATGGAGATGCTGCCCCAGGTGGGGGTGCAGAGCGAGCGCTACACGGCCCACGCCGGCGAGCGCACCGTCACCGTGGATGGCGTGGTGAGCTGGCTGACCCTGTTCCCCGGCTTTATGCATTGCTTTGAGGAGGGCAAGGAGACGCTCTTCGTCGACAACCGCCTCGATCCTCTGCCGCCCGAGGTGGTCAGTGGCTTTTACGGCGAGAGCGCGCATTTCGTCCGCTGCCTGTTGCGCGATGAGCGGCCCTCGCCCGATCTGGCCCTGTCGCTGCGCTCGGTAGAGATCGCCGAGGCTGTGGCCCAGGTCATCGCCGCCGACGAGCGAGGTGGGCAGAAGATTGTGTTTCCCAGCTAAAAGAATTGTCATGAAACAGCCATGCCCTTTTCATCTTGTTGTCACCTTGTGCGGGCATACTGAGCGCATCGGATGGGTGGATCGGCGGGTGCGACAACGAGATGCGGGGAATCGATATGGCCTGGATGACAACCCTGGCGCTGATACTTGGTCTGATACTGCTGTCCATCGGCAACCACTCTGTCATGGGTCGGCGGTCGCGACGCTGATAGTGGGCCGAACGCTCTCGCCGATGCCCCATCCTTTCAGAGGCCTCCCTGCGCCCAGCCGGGGAAGATCCTCCTTCTATACGGCGCGGTGCTGACCGTTGGCACCGCGCCGTCGATTATCGGGCCTGGAGAAGAGAATACGCGTGAACGCATCCAAAGACTATTTGATCGAATACCTGAGCCATGCCCCGTTGGCGCTGGCGCTGATACGGGCCATCGAGTGTCGCAAGCTCGCCGCGCAGCGCTTTGAACGGCCGCTCCTCGATCTGGGCTGCGGCGATGGCCTGTTCGGCAAGCTCTTTTTCGAGACCAAACCCGAGGTGGGCCTCGATTTCTCGATGCACGAGCTACAGGCCGCCGCCAGGCGCCAGGCCTACCGCTCGCTATCCTGCGGCGACATGACCCGGATGCCCTTTGCCGATGACGCCTTTGCCACCGTCTTTTCCAACGGCGTGCTGGAGCATGTCCATCACCTCGACGCGGCACTCCACGAGATCGCCCGGGTGTTGCGCCCTGGGGGACGGTTGATCTTTACCGTGCCCACCACTGAGGATGACCTGCACCTCATCGGGGCCAACCTGCTGCGCAAATTGGGGCTGCCGATTCTCTCCGATGGGTATATCCAGACCTACCACAACGCCTTTGGGCACATTAACCTGTTCCACCCCGACGACTGGCGCCGGCGATTGGCCTCCCACGGGCTGCAGGTGATCGACGGCCAGAGCTATGGATCGCCCGCTTTCTTTCGGCTGCACAACCTGACCCTGCCGGCCAGCCTGCCCAACGCCATCTGCAAGCGGCTGACCGGGTTCTGGTCGGTGCTGCCGGGGGTGCGCCGCGCCACCCTGGCGCCGCTGTGGGCGGCGTTGACCCGAGGGATCTATCAAGAAGAGAGCGCCGTCGGCTGCTCGTGGCTCGCTGTCGCCGTCAAGCCGGCGGCCTAGCGCGAGGCGGGCGATCAGATCGCCGATCCTTGCGAGCATCATAACGCGCCTGGCGCGCGGATGAACCCGGCGCTAGGCGCGCATGCTGCCCGCAGAATGAACCGAGGCGCTAAAAGATCTTGCCCGGGTTGAGGATACTGTTGGGGTCAAAGGATGCCTTGATGCGCCGCATGATCTCCACGGCGCTCTCGCCCAGGGCCTGCACCAGATATTTTTGGCGGATGGCGCCGATGCCGTGCTCCCCGGTGATGGCCCCACCCAGCGACAGGGTCAGGTCATACAACGCCTGCTGGGCCTCCTCCAGACGCTGCTCCCAGAGGTCCTCCTCCAGGTCGGGGTTCAAAAAGTTCACGTGGACGTTGCCGTCGCCGGCGTGGCCAAAGCAGATGGTGCGGATGCCGATGCGCTCGCTGATCTCGCGCACGCCCCGCAACACGGCGGGAATCTCGGACCTGGGCACCGAGATGTCCTCGGTGTGGTTCATGGGCGACTCGTGGGCGATGGCCTCGATGATCATCCGCCGCGCCTCCCACAGCCGGTCACGGGTGGGCCGGTCGGAGGCCACCAGCACGTCCAGGGCGCCCTGATCGAGGCACAGCTCGCCGACGACGTCCATTTCCGCCTCGACTTCGTCCAGGCGCTGCCCGGTGAGCTGGATGAGCAGATGGGCCGCGGCGTCGCTAAAGGGCACCTCCTTGTCCAGCATCCGCTCCGACGCCTTGACCGCCTCGCGCTCCATGAACTCGATGGTGGTGGGGATGACGTTCTGGGCGATCATGGCCGACACCGTGTCCGCCGCCGTGTCAATATCGTCAAAGGGCACGAGGAGGTCGATCTGCTCCTTGGGGAAGGGCAGCAGCTTCACGATGATCTTGGTCACCACCGCCAGCGTCCCCTCAGAGCCGACGATGAGGTGGATGAGGTCATACCCCGAGACGTTCTTGATCAGCTTGCCGCCGAGCTGGAGGATCTCGCCGTCGGGCAACACCACCTCCAGGCCCTGCACATAGTCCTGGGTTGTGCCATATTTGAGCGCCCGCGGCCCGCCGGCGTCCTCGGCGATGTTGCCGCCCATCAAACAGGAATCGAGGCTGGCCGGGTCGGGCGGATAAAAGAGGCCCTCGGCCTCGACGGCGCGATGCAGCTCGCCGGTGATCACCCCCGGCTCGATGGTGGCCATGAGGTTGCGATGGTCAATCTCGAGAATGCGGTTCATTCGTTCGAGGGACAGGACGATGCCGCCCTGCACCGGCACCGCGCCGCCGCTGAGCCCCTGGCCGCCGCCACGCGGGGTTACCGGGACCCGCTCCTCGTTGGCCAGCTTGAGGATTTCCGAGACCTCTTGGGCCGAGTTGGCGCGCACCACCACCTCCGGCCAGGCGCTGAGGCCGGCCGTCTCGTCGTGGGAGTAGGGCTCCAGCGCATCCTGGGCCATCAGGACATATTGGGGGCCTACGATCTCGCGCAGGCGCTCCACGATCTGCTCACTCACCGGGTTGTACATGTAGCGCTCCTCTCCATGAGATAAGATGATGCCATCATAGATGGGCATGTCGGCGGCGTCAATTATGAGTTAGACAGGCGCCACTCGCAAAGCGCCGCTCATGGCAGATGGAACGAGACGGGGCTCGCCGATGACTGCCGGAACAGGGTGATCGGCTCCCATAGCGTATCCATGCCGCCCTCCAGGCCATCGGTAACCAGCGCGCGAAACAGCACCTGGCTTCCGCCGGGCACCGTCGACGTGTCCCAGCGATAGCTGCCGGAGGGCGGCAACCGGTCGGCCAGGAGCTGCCAGCTCTGTCCAAGGTCCAGCGAGAGGAACAGGCTCACCTGAAGTGGGCGTGAGCTTTCGTAGGTGGTCTCCCAGCGGATGTCGCGGCTGCCCGTCCAGTGCTCCCCGCCCGTGGGGCTGAGCAGACGGATGGCCGGGACGTGGCCGTTGCGGATGGCGATGGGGCCGGACGCCGTGGCCCAGGCGAAAAAGCGGCCATCGCTGGCCATCACCCGCAGCCACACCTCGTCGGCATTGGGGGCGGTGCTGGTGTCCCAGACATAGCTGCCAGTGTCCACAGACATGTACCCCAGCGGCCGCCAGCTTCTGCCGCGATCATAGCTATAGGATAGGCTGA
>SKLG01000552.1 GCA_007123335.1 Anaerolineae bacterium
ACAAGCCGCTGGTGCATACCGTCGAGCAGGCCATGGACCTGATTGACGCCGTAGAGGCTGGCGATGTGGTCTTTGGCGTCACCTACAACTATACCGGCTACCCGATGGTCAAGCAGGCGCGTTGCCTGGTGCGCCAGGGCGCCCTGGGCGAGATTCGCAAGGTCATCGTCGAGTATCCCCAGGGCTGGTTGCTGGAGCGCATCGAGACCGAGGATCAGAAACAGGCCGCCTGGCGCACCGATCCGGCGCGCTCGGGCGTGTCGGGCTGCATCGGCGATATCGGCTCCCACTGCGAGAACCTGGTCTCCTACGTCACCGGGCTGGAGCTGGAGGCTATCTGCGCCGATCTCACCGCCTTTGCGCCTGGCCGACAGCTCGACGATGACGGCAACATCCTGCTGCGCTTTACCAACGGCGCCAAGGGGATCCTCACCGCCTCGCAGGTCAGCCCCGGTCAGGAGAACTCGCTGAGCATCCGCGTGTGGGGCACCAAGGCCGGCCTGGAGTGGCGTCAGGAGGAGCCGAACTATCTCCTGGTGCGCAGCAACGACGGCCCCGAGCAGATCTGGAAGCGAGGCAACGCCTACCTGTGCGAGGCCGCGCAGGCCGCCAGCAGGCTGCCCTCCGGCCACCCGGAAGCGTTCATCGAAGCCTTTGCCAACATCTATAAAAATGTGACCGACACCATACGAGCCAGGATCCTGGACATTGAGCCCAGCGAGATCATGCTCGATTTCCCCACCGTGGTCGATGGCGCCCAAGGCGTGTTCTTTATCCACAAGGCGGTGGAGAGCAGCAATAGCGACGTCAAATGGATGCCGGCGAGGTTCCAACGTTCATAGCGCAAGAGATGGATGAGAAGGAGGATACCATGGCGAGACCCGTCACCCTATTCACCGGACAATGGGCCGACCTGACATTGGAGGATGTGGCGGCCAAGGCCGCCGAGTTTGGCTATGACGGCCTGGAGCTGGCCTGCTGGGGCGATCACTTTGAGGTCGACAAGGCGTTGGCCACCGATAGCTATATCCAGAGCCGTTGGGATATCCTGAACAAGTATGACCTCAAGTGCTTTGCCATCAGCACCCACCTGGTGGGGCAATGCGTGTGCGATGACCCCATCGATGAGCGGCACAAGGGGATCCTGCCGGCGCGCATCTGGGGCGACGGCAAGCCCGAGGGCGTGCGCCGGCGCGCCGCCGAGGAGGTCAAGAACACGGCTCGGGCGGCTGCCGAGTTTGGCGTGAGCGTGGTCAATGGCTTTACCGGATCGAGCGTGTGGAAGTACCTCTACTTCTTCCCGCCCACCCCCCAGGCGATGATCGAGAAGGGCTTTGAGGATTTCGCCGATCGCTGGAACCCGATCCTCGACGTCTTTGAGGAGGTGGACGTCAAGTTCGCGCTGGAGGTGCACCCCACCGAGATCGCCTACGATTTCTGGACCACCAAGCGCGCGCTCGAGGCCATCGACCATCGGGAGGCGTTCGGCATCAACTTTGACCCCAGCCATCTCTACTGGCAGATGGTCGATCCCATCGACTTTATCTACGAGTTTGGCAACCGCATCTACCATATGCACGTCAAAGAGGCGATCCGCGTGCTGGACGGGCGCAATAGCATCCTGGCCTCACATCTCGACTTTGGCGATCATCGTCGCGGCTGGGACTTTTGCTCGCCGGGGCGTGGTGGCGTGCCCTTTGAGCGTATTTTTAGGGCGCTGAACGCCGTGGGCTATGAGGGGCCGCTCTCGGTAGAGTGGGAAGACAGCGGCATGAACCGCGAGCAGGGCGCCCGCGAGGCCTGCGAGCTGGTCAAGCGCCTGGACATCACGCCCTCGGATAGGGCCTTTGACGCGGCGTTTGCCTCCAAGGAGTAGCACTGCTCATAGCAAGGAAAATCGCCTCCCAAAGGGCACACTTGCCCTTTGGGAGGCGCATCGTGCATGAAGCGGAGCTAGGACGCCGGACCGTTGCCGCAGAAATAGCCGGTCTTGAGAGTGTGTGACCACCAAACGCTACATGTGGGGCACATGCATGCTTTGTCAGTGGCCAGGTCTGAACAGGATGATTTGCCCTTTTGCGCAGAGCAATAGATCGCCTCTACCTGTTCGGGCTCTGGTGTCGAAGAACAGGTGGTGAACTTGAGCCCCTGCGTCTTTTCTATGATGCAGGAACTCTCGTTGTGCACCGCACACGTGCTGCACTGGCAGTTCTGTAGGGGTTCAAATCCGTACTCGACTTGCATGAGATCTTGCCTCCTCTGGGGACGTCGAGCCCAGGCATCAAAGCGTGGGGCCAGCGTCCATCTATACGTTGCCTCCCTCACCTTCCAGGACCAGACGCACAGTACTATGGTGGTGGTGCGCTCCCGTGGTTACATACGGGCAGATCTGGGCGTCGGCATGGCGCAATAAGGTGGCGTGATGGTTAGAGCCGGGGCAAGATGGACAATGAAGGGGAGATGCAATCGCGACAAAGCCGAGCCCTCTCGGACCATAGCCTCCATACGTTGCGAAGGTGCATTCACTATAGCATAAGCAGAGGATAAGAGGATACGGATCGGGTTAGAGGAGAGTTGGAGATAGGTTGGAATCCACCAACTTGTCTCGGAGGGGCACAACATCCCCTCCGAGAGATGCTGCCGCTGCCTATGCCTCTAACGGCTCATAGTGGTAGGGCAGGTTCATCAGCGCGATGATGCTCGACGGATGCTGGGCGCGATCGATGAGCCTGGGCTGGCCCTGCTCCTCGGGGCGCAAGATGGTCACCCGCTCATACGGCGGCTCTAGCGTCACCAGGCCGAAACTCTCGGGCTCTTCCTTCAAGCGGGCCATCGCCGCCCGAGCGCGGTCGCAGATGGCCGCGCGGGCGACATCGGGGTGCAGGTGAATGGCGCCCAGGTTGTGACGGCCATATTCGCTGGCGGTGAGCCCCGCGCCGTCGTCGCTGCGTAGCCCCTGCTTTACCGATACGGTGATGATCCCCGGCGCCAGGGCCATTGCCTCGGTGCAAAAGGCCTCGTCGCCGCTGCAGAAGATGCAGGGCACCCCCAGCTCTCCGGCGCAGAGGGCGAACTGGCCAAACTCGCCGATGCTCACCCCATTGACGGCGTGGTCGAGGTAGCGGAACGACTGGGTGTGGGACAGATGGGCGCGGATCGTGCCCGCCTTGGCGTGCTGCCCCACCCACACCACGGCGTCGAACGAGGCATTCAGCTCAAAGGGCCAGCCGTTGGGCCAGCCGCGCAACAGCTTGGCCCGCCGATCCAGCAGCCCGGGATGGATGCCCCCGGCACCGTGGCCGTCAGAGACGACGATATCGGTGGCGCCGCCACGGCACAGGCCGTCGATGCATGCGTTCACCTCGCGGGTGAGGAACTCGCGGCCCAGGTCGTAATAGCGCCCAAAGCCGCTGCGTTCGTGGGGCTGGCACCAATTGTCGGAATCGAGGATGCCGGCCACACCCTCCATGTCGGTCATGATGTAGACTTTCACGGCCTTGCTCCTGTTTGTGTGGGCCCTAACTGGGCGTATGGCGGATGATCAGCGGTAGATAGGCCTGCGATCGCCGGGCATGGGATGCGCATACTTGTCGGGCATCATAGACAGTTGGATCGTAGGAGTCAAAGAGGGCGCCCCTCCAAAGGGACACGACGCGGCCTCCAGTCCGACAGCTTGCCCGTCTCGTGGGTCGTCAGCCATGCGCGCAGTTCTTCCACCGTGCCCACGCCGTCGTCGAGGACCGCGCGATAGAGGTCGATGGAGGGGCACTGTAGCCCGGCGTCCAGCGCTCTGGCTGTCTTGAGCGCCAAGATGGCCCTGCGCGTCTCGGCGGTGAGCGCTGCGCGCATGGGCGCCACGAGGTGTTCGGCACGGGGCAGCAAATAGTCGGTGGGCGCCGACCACATGTCGATCTTCCATTCGGTGCCGTCATCACACCGGTAGCGGAGCTGCCAGTACAGCGCCTGATCGCGCCCGGCCAGCTCGTTGGCAAAACGCGCCTTAATGACGCGAGGGTTAAGGGCGCACTCGCTGAGCACCTGAAAGCCGTCGCCGATGCGGAGCTCGGGGCAATAGATCTCCATGTCAATGTCGGGCTCGACGAGGAGGTCGTAGGCCAAGGCGCCGACGAGCACGGGCCGGCCGAATCGCGCCCATTTGCGCACAAGATCAAGCTCCGCCAGAATCGCCTCGGCGGTGCGCCGCAGGTCCGCGGCCTGCGCGATGAGATCCTTCACTACACTCTCCGTGGGGCCAATGAATGATAAACATCCGCTATGGAGTCATCTCTCCACCAGCTCACATGTAGCATCATCGACCCTGTACTGTCAAGCAAGCCCTGGGAACGCCGAGCGCCTGCTCGGCAGGGTGTGGAGTAGGCGCCCGACAGGACGCAGAGCCGAGCAGGCGCTCGGCGTTCCTGAGGGGGATCGAGCTTGTCAGGGGCGCGTGGGACGTTTATCATCAGCGGTGTAAAAGCCATAGCAGCACGGTATCTCGGACAGCCACAAGGACCATGGAGGAAAGAATGGACACCCCAACTCGTTATCTGCGCGGCCACTCGGATGGCTTTGTCGGGCGGCGGACGCGCTTTGCCCGCTACCTCGTCTGTTCCATGCAGGGCCATTTCCCGGTGTTGATCAAGACGGGGGCGGAGGCGCTGGCCGTCGTCTATCGCACCGGCGCCGCCCACGTGGGCATCACCGGCACTCTGGCCACGGCTCGCTCGGCGGATGGCGGGATGAGCTGGTCCGACCCCATCGAGATCGCCCCGCGCTGGGACGACAACCGCAACCCTGCCTTTGGGCAGAACACCGACGGCGAGTGGATCGCCGCCTGGTGGAAGGCGCGGCTGCACGCCTATGCGGAAGAAGGCGATGGCGGGCTGCATTACGCCTCTGGAGAAAAGCGCGATGAGCAAATGGCCACCATCCCGGCGCTCTACTATGCCCGCAGCGCCGACGAGGGGCGCACCTGGTCCGAGCCGACGGCCTATCGCTCCGAGCTGCTCAGCCTGGCATCGCCCTATGGGCGCATCATCGCCGCGCCCGACGGCACGCTGCTGATGAGCGTCTATGGGCACCCGCGAGAGGCGGCGGACGTCCGCGATATCGCCATACTTCTGCGCAGCGCGGACGGTGGGCGCACCTGGGGCGATGAGACGTTGGTGGCCAGGGGCTACAACGAGACCGCCTATGCCTTTTTGCCCGACGGGCGGCTGATCGGCGCGGCGCGCTCCGAGAGTGGCCACGTGGCCACGCTGTTCAGCGACGACGTGGGGCGCACCTGGTCCGCGCCGCAGCAGGTCACCCGCGACGGCGAGCATCCGGCCGACCTGACCCTGCTGCACAGCGGGCGTCTGCTGCTCACCTTTGGCCGGCGCATTCGGCCGCTGGGCTGCGGGGCGCTGCTCAGCGACGATGGCGGCCGCACCTGGAATCACGACCGCGAGGTGTTGCTCGCCGGCGACG